>SLOG01000197.1 GCA_007132635.1 Limnochordia bacterium | reverse complement strand
CCGCCTCCCGGGCATGCCGCTCGACTGCATTGACGAGTTCGGCAAAAAACCAGTTGCGTAGATCAAACGCCACCACACCGAAGGTCATGGTACTCCCGATCACTAGGCTGCGTGCAGGAAAGTGAGGGCGGTATCCCAGCTCCTCGGCTGTTTTCAGAATCCGTTGTTTCACGTGCTCGCTGATGCCAGGACGATCGTTCAGCGCTCGATCCACGGTTCCGCGTGAAACTCCGCAGATCTCGGCAATATCCTTGCTGGTCACAGGCATTCTGTCACCTCTTCTTCGAGTATTCAAAAAGCTGGCTGTTTCCACTATTATACTTGACTGCAGCAAAGCGTGCCAAGATAACATTTGCCTCTGCGCAGGGAATCTGCCAACATTTCGGGAATACCTACACTATTACTTTGTTTTGGGAGGACAGCTCATGGCTCTAATCACCCTTTCGCGTGAGACGTGCAGCCTCGGCGACGAACTGGCTGTAGAGTTAGCAGAGCGTCTCAGCTGCGAAATGATCAACCGGGAATACGTGATCAACGAGTGGCTGCGGCCCGAAGATCCCTATGAGAGGCAGCAGCTCAAGGACAGCGCTAAGTTCTATCTGCATGAGTACGATGAGGGTGTCACCTATGCTGACCGGATTGCCGACATGCTGCGCAAGCGGGCAGCAGCAGGGCCGCTGCTGGTACAAGGGCTGGGTGGTCAGCTCATCTTCCGCGAGGATCCTAGCGCGGTTCATCTGCGTGTTGTGTCATCATTTGAGAACCGTAGACAGCGAGCCTGCAAAGCCTATGGTTTGGGCTCAGCCGAAGCCGAACGGTTTCTGCACCTCAGCGACCGCAAACACCGTCGCTACATATGGGAAGTGTTTGGCCGAGACTGGACCGGCCCCGAGCTTTATCATCTCATCCTCAACCTGGACGGATTAACCCTTGGCCAGGCTTGCGACTTGGCGGCTCACCTCCTTGAGCTGCAGAAGCAGACAAGCAGACCCCTTGGAGCCATCGAAGTCGTCGAAGACACTGAGACGCACTCCGACAGTTTCGCGCATCCCAGCGAAGCCGAGTTTGCCCAGCTTCTTGATCGATACCAGCTGCGGTGGCAGTACGAACCCACAACGTTTCCAATGGAATGGGATGCTGACGGTAATGTGACCATGGCATTCTCTCCTGATTTTTATCTTCCAGAGTTCGACACATATATCGAACTGACAACAATGAAACAGCAGTATGCGTCCATCAAGAACCGCAAAATCAGGCGGCTCAAAGAGCTGTACCCGGACATCAACATCCGCATGGTCTTCCGGAGGGATTTCCGTGTTCTCGTTGAACGATTCGGACTGGCTAGGGGGAAACAAACGCCATGACTGAAAGCAGAACCCCGAAAGAGAACGGGGTTGGCCACATCTTTATCGACGAAGAGAAGCTGCAGGATCGAGTGCGCGAAATGGCTGCCGAGATCTCGCAAGACTACAGAGACAAACACCCCGTGATCATCAGTGTCTTAAAAGGCGCCTTCTACTTCGTTGCCGATATCACGCGCTTATTGACCGTCCCCATCCATATCGATTTTTTGGGTATCGGTCAAATGCCCGGCGTCAGTCGAGATACAGGTATCGTGCGGATCACCAAAGACCTTGAGATCAGCATCGCGAGACGCCATGTTATCATGGTAGAGGATGTAATCGATACAGGCCTGACGCTGGCCTACCTCCTCCAAAACCTCACGCCACGGCGCCCCGAAAGCCTCCATGTATGCGTCCTGTTGGACAATCCGCGCCGGCGTTTGGTGGAGCTTCCAATAAAGTACCGAGGATTCGAGGCCCCTGATGAGTTTCTGGTCGGATACGGTTTGGATTATCAAGAGGACTACAGGCATCTGCCGTACATTGCCCACTTTGAGACCAAGTCATAGGAAGGCTGCTGGTTTCTTGCCGCCATATCCGAACAGGGTGTTTTCTAAAGGTAAAGCAAAATCGCAGGAGTTTGGGAGAGGTGTGCGGGCTAGATTGCCCGCAGAGAGCTCTCAAGCGGATCAAACGATTTGACGAGAAGACTTTCCGATGCTAAGATGAAGGTGAGCAAAGCACCAGGGGATGCAGAACGATGCATTCTCAAGAACTTCATACGGAAGTCTGTGAAAACGAGCGGCAGCGCCAACCGAAAGGCTGGCAGTCAAATCGAACTTTGGTGTTTGGAGACGGCGGTTTTGAGTGTATCCGACAAGAAAGTGGGATAGCAGCTTAAGAACCGTGTTGACCAGGACGAAAGTGTTGAGGCGAGGTTGAGAAGGAAACTTCTTGGTTAAGGTTAGCCGCAGGAAACACAGAGAATACGATGAAGAGTCTTGAGGGGACAGTGTATCGGGATGGTTCGCTGGGCTTTGCTCTATCTATGTAGTTTTGAAGGATGCCGGCCCTAACGGTCGGCATCCTTCGCGTGTTCCGGCTATCTACTTTTTTCTTTCCGAGAAAACCGATTTTTATGTAAGGGAAACGTTAAAGGATGATGCAAGAGCCTGGCAGAGATAGTTTGTCTAAATCGACGCAGAGAGCCTCTGGTGGCGTTTCTCTGGCTTGACGGTCTGTGTATCTGGTGGTAATATGAGGGTGAGCAAAGTTCAAGGGAATGCTGAACAGGGCGTTCTTAAGAACTCAAACCTAATCTAAGACT
>SLOG01000375.1 GCA_007132635.1 Limnochordia bacterium | reverse complement strand
CGGCTGTATTCGTAGATACTGCTGGCAATCTCTGCGCCGTCCGACACTCGGACGAGTACTGCCCGACCGGAAAGCGTACCAAAGTCAACTCCGATGACGTAGCGTTCGTTCATCGAGGATTCCCTCCTTAAAAGGCTCCAAGGATCTGGAAGACATTATGGTGACTAGAAGGCAGTTCTTTTTTCAATCTATACGAGTGCCAGTTCATACCGTTTAGCTAAAATGCCAGTTAAACGGCGTGGTGTGATGCCCTCGTCCGTAGGGAAACGGAAAAAACAACGCCTTCCTAGCCTATTTGCAGACAAATGCTTTCTCTAAGCCCGATCAGCCAAGGCGTCATACGAAGGCTTAAGTGCCTTGTAGAGGCCCTTGTAGACAGGATATAGTTCCTGGTACACCTCAGCCCATTCCGTATTAGGATCCACAGTGCTGGTTACGGTAAGAATGGTATCCGAGGCTTCCCGCAGATCAGAAAACACACCCGTACCGACGCCAGCTAACAAGGCAGCCCCCATTCCAGGGCCTTCATCGTTATTTAACGTCTGCACCTGAAGTCCCAGTATGCTGGCAATGATCTCGCGCCACAGCTGTGCCTTCGCGCCACCGCCAATGCATCGCACGGCACTGCCCTGCCAGCCTGCCTCTCGCAGCAAAGCCAAACAGTCGGCAAACGCAAATCCAATACCCTCTAGAATCGACCGAATCATATCGCGCCGAGTATGGCTCGCACTCAACCCCACAAAGGCGGCGCGGGCATTCCCGTCACCATGGGGCGTTCGCTCACCAGTCAGATACGGAGCAAACAGCAAGCCCTGGCTTCCAGCTGTACTGCGAGCTGCTTGAGCTGTCAGCAGGGCGTAGGCATCCTGCCCTAACTGATCCGCCAATCCGACCTCCAGCTGCCCCAATTGGTCGCGAAACCAGCGATAGGACAACCCGGCTGACAGTACGACTCCCATCATGTAGAATTTACCAGCTGCCGCATGGTTAAACATATGAATTGTGCCGCCCTCGGTCAAACGCGGTTCGTCCAGGTGAGCCAACATGACCCCGCTGGTACCTAAACTGATCATCCCTCGGCCCGCCTGGACGATACCAGCACCCACGGCACCGCAGGCGTTGTCGGCTCCACCGCCGACGACAGGCGTGCCCTGCGCCAATCCCGTTATTTCGGCGGCCTGGCTGGTCAAAGCACCAGCTATTTCTGTCGATCCGACAAGCGGAGGTAGAACCTCCATTGAGAGCTCAAGCCTTTTCATGATCGCCTCAGACCAAACACCTTGTCGGACATTTAAGAAGAGAGTACCGGCAGCATCCGAAAGCTCCATTTTGAGCTCGCCCGTCAATCGCAGCCGAATGTAATCTTTGGCCAACACTAACCAGCGGAGCTTCTTGTAACTCTCGGGTTCGTGACGGCGAAGCCACAGCACCTTCGGAGCAGTAAAACCCTCGAGAGCCGGATTGCAGGCCTCCGCAAACAACAGGTCACGGCCTACTGTTTCTTCCATCTCCCGACATTCAGCGGTCGTGCGACTATCATTCCAAAGAATCGCTGGCCGAATCACGGACAACGACTCATCTAAAAACACAGCGCTGTGCATCTGGCCAGCCAAACCGATTCCTGTGATGTCAGAGGGAGCCACTGCGGTCTCTGCCAAAAGCTGGCAGATTGCTTTAGCGGTGCCGTTCCACATATCCTCAGGATCCTGTTCGGTCCACCCGGGGCGTGGTGAGGAAAACGGGTATTCCTGACTGGCCGTCCCAATAACCGCACCGATTTCACTAATCAACAAAGCTTTTACGCCCGATGTACCCACATCCAGGCCAAGCAAATAAGCCACTCATAGTCACCTCACTGATTGTTTGTCTGCTGCTTACGATCAAACACTGTAGATGGACCTCTGATTCTGAACGGCTTCTACAAATGCAGCCATATTCTCAGCAGGAATGTCTTTCGGCATGCCATGCGTTGGGGCCACAATGTAGCCTCCGTCCTTCCCTACTAGGTCAATCATGCGCCAAACGGTCTCTTTCACCTCTTTAGGGGTAACAAACGGGAGAACCTGCTGTGTACTAATGCCGCCGTAAAATGTCAGATCTCTGCCAAACTCTCGTTTCATGCCTCCCGGATCCATAATCTCTGGCTGAAACGTGTTAAAGATGTCCAATCCCATATCGATCAAGTCCGGAAACAATTCCTGCACGCGGCCGCAGGAATGCAGCATGACGACTTTTCCGGCATCTTTCGCCCGCGCAAACATGCGGGAAAATGACGGTTTTATAAATCTGCGCCACAGATCCAGACCGAAAATCAGCCCTTTCTGCTGCCCCCAATCGTCCCCAAAACGAATGCAGTCGATGTCGTATTCCAGTGCTCGGTCGATTAGGCGAAGGTTATATTCCGTGATTGCTTCCATCAGTTCCTCCACAAAGGCAGGATGAAGAAGCATATCCATAAGGAGATTCTGCATCCCCCGCAGGGTCCACGCGCGCTCGAACCCCGAGAAGCCAATACCGACGACCCGCAGTCTGTCCACATTTTGCTCTACGAACTGGTTTAGGTTTTGACCAATCGGACAAGCATTCGGATCAGGAAACTGGAAGCCGCGCAGCGTCGGTTCGGGAAGAAGCGTGTTTTCCACAACACCTATGTCCCTGTCGATAGATCGGTTCCACCGTACGCCGAAGTGGTCCTCGTAGACATCGGG
>SLOG01000217.1 GCA_007132635.1 Limnochordia bacterium | reverse complement strand
GTTAGCGATCATTATCTTCATAACCGCCCATGGTGCAGAGATTTTCAAAAAGGGGCTGCTTGGTTATATCAAAGGTTACTTCGAGCCTTTCTGGTGGATGTTTCCCATGAATCTTATGGGCGAGATCTCTAAAGTCCTATCGCATTCTTTCCGTCTCTATGGTAACATATTCGGCGGAGCAATAATCCTCAGCATTTTTTACATGCTGGCCCCCTATGTGGTTCCCGTGCCGCTCATGGTATGGTTTGGGCTTTTCATGGGCATCATTCAAACGGCGGTATTCACACTGTTAGCCATCGCCTATATCCAGGTTCGCCTGGAATAGCGGAAAGGAGGGGAAAAAATGTTAGAAGCCGCAATTGTAATCGCAGCCGTCGCTATCGGTTCTGGACTGGCAATGATTGCTGGACTGGGTCCTGGGATTGGCGAGGGATATGCTGCAGGAAAAGCTGTAGAAGCCATCGGGCGGCAGCCCGAAGCCGAGAATTCAATTCGGACGACCATGATTTTGGGGCAGGCCATCGCTGAGTCTACAGGAATTTACTCTTTGGCTGTCGCGCTGCTGTTGATCTTCACGTTCGCTCAACCAGTGTTTAACCGATTCCTCGAGTTGCTAGGATAAGCCCTACCGTCAGTGGAAACAGCCCAACGCTGGGCGCCTTCGCCCAGCAGCGCCCACTGATGCTGCGTGAAAGGATGAGTTCCTTGATTGATCCCATAGTGTTCGTGCAGCAGACAGTAAACTTTCTCATTCTGGTGGTCGTCCTGCACCGTATTCTTTATAAACCGGTTCGCAGCTTTCTTGATGAACGGACGGCAGCAATTGAGAGCGAAATTAAACACGCGGAGAAGCGCAATCAGGAAGCTGCTGAGCTTCGAAACCAACTAAAAGCCGAGTTGGCGGAGAATAAAGACAATGCCCGGGAGTATATGGAAAACGCGGAGCGCCGAAGCGAACAGATGCGCGAAAAACTCCTAGATGAGGCCAGAGCGGAAGCCGACCAGATACGACGCCGTACCAAAGAAGAACTTGAGCAGGAAAGAGATAGAGTTACGGCCGAGCTGCGAAGGGAGGCAGCAGACCTTTCCCTGCTGATAGCTGGACGCGTTGTAAAGCAGACTATGGATGAGAACAAGCAAAGTGCCTTAGTCGAGGACATCCTAGGTAGGCTGGAAAGCGACGAATTGGGTGAGCGCGTATGAGCAGCTCGCCAGCCGTAAAGCGCTATGCCGCAGCCCTTTTTCAAGCCTGTCAAGAGGACAAGCGCCAGCAAGTTTTATCTGGGCTGCAAGAGGCGCTCCGGGTGCTGCAGGAGCCTGATATTTGGGGATTCCTTATACACCCGAGGACGTCCCCTACACAGAGGCGGCAGCTCCTGGAGCCTTTCGATCTCGCCTCACCGGCTAACGCGTTCGTGGACCTCGTCATAGAAAAACGGAGAGAAACTCTGCTGCCGGCTATCGTACAGGAGTTTTCGCTGCTTATCCGCGCAGCAGAGAACCGCGTTGAGGCGATTATAACCTCTCCCGAGCCCATCTCCGAAACTCAACAGGAAAGACTGAGAAAGACCTTGAGCGGTTTGACCGGAAAACAGGTGTCGCTGGACAGCCGTATCAATCCCGAGATTCTTGGTGGACTCGTCATTGAGATTGATGGCCAGGTCATCGATGGCAGTATCGCTCACGAGCTAGCCAAACTACGACGCCGCCTATCCCTCGCTTAGAAGATTCTGCATTTCGCTGTTCGGCCAACGGAGGTGACTCCCGTGCCTTTCACTCTTGTATGCAGCATTGTCCTTGCCCTTCCCGTTCTGGTCAACCTTATGGCCTACCTAACCCAGGACCACCAGCCCAAACTAACTCGCTTTCTCGTCGGCGCGGCCCACGGGCTCATGGCATTGTTCAGCTTTTTGCTTCTCCTGTCAATGACCGACACGACCGTCTCCGTACAGTATACTGTTGGGAGTCTTCGTGTCGGTTTTTTCATTGACCAGATTGGCGCCTCAATCCTCCTTATTCTAGCGCTGGTGGGATGGCAAACCGTCACGTCTGCGCCTCAACTATGGACAAAGAAAGGCTTTTCCACACTGATCACTTACTGTGTCAGCTTTGCTGCGTTGGTTCTCCTAACCCTCTCTGACAGCCTAACGGGATTTCTTATGTTTTGGGTCATCGCTGATCTGTCTGCCTTCCGGATCAAAGAGTGGAAAGGGTTTCTCCTAGTCTATTCGGCTAGCTTTATCACGTTGTTCGCTGCACTTCTGTTCTACTCGACCCTGCGCACGACAGAATTCGTCGTGCTGTACGAAAGAGCCGAGGCAATTCCGCCCTCTGCCTTAACCTTTGCTCTCGCATGTTTGTTCGTTGGCGTTGCTGTCAAGACGGCTGGCTTCACGTTCTCGATTTGGACGAGACTCGCCACCGAGACACCGTTTCAGACGCACTTCGCTAGCGCACTTAGCTACGGCCTAGCAGCTGCTATGCCAGGAATCTATCTGTTAACACGCCTGTATCCACTGGCCGACGCAGCCCTGTACCCACCCGAACTCTTCGTGGGTTTGACCGTGACTCTCATTCTACTACTACTGCCAACGTTTCAGCGACTATCAGACGTAGAAGACTGTTGATTTTCTCCGTTTTACTACGAACGAGGGCCAGTTCACGCCGTTTACCTGGCATTTTAGGTAAACGGCGTGAACTGGCTCTCGTTCGTAGTAGAACGGAGAAGATCAACAGTCTTC
>SLOG01000161.1 GCA_007132635.1 Limnochordia bacterium | reverse complement strand
AGGGATCGATGACCCTTGTTTCCTCCACGTTGGCTCCCCAGTGGTTTGTTGCCAAGCGCGGGCGGGCTTTGAGCCTTGTTTCCATCGGCGGCGTGGTTGGCTCGGCCCTGATTCCTCCGCTCAACACTTGGCTCATCGCCAGCCTGGGATGGCGTGTAAGCTGGCAGGTTTGGGCGGTGCTTTTGTGTTTGGTCATGGCACCACTTGCCCGCCTGCTTGTACGGAATCGACCTGAGGATGTCCGGCTACTCCCTGACAACCGCCAGCTGCCCAAGTCCGGTTCGGCTGGGTCCGGTGACGACAGTGACCAGAAATCGCGGCGCGCTGAGGTGTCCTGGTCTTTGGGGCAGGCTCGGCGAACGGCAGCGTTCTGGCTACTCCTGTACTGCATGTTTGTGCCTTCTATGGTCAACACCGGAATCACATTTCATCTCGTCTCGATTCTTGGCGAACAAGGCATCTCTCCAACCGGGGCCGCGTTGGTCTTGAGTGTCATTGCGGTCACGGCTATGCCCACTACGTTAGTCGCCGGTTGGTTAATGGATAGATATCCTGTCCGTTATCTTATGGCGTTGGCTGCGGCGGGACAAGTCTTTACGATGGTATACTTGCTGAGCGTGGGTTCTACGTCGATGGCGGTGGCCTTTGGTGTCGGGCGCGGCCTTGTAGCCGGCGTAGAGCAGATGGGCTTCAATGTCATATGGCCTAATTATTTCGGGCGCAAGTATTTGGGTTCGCTGCGGGGGTTTGCCATGACCGTAACAGTAGTTGGTTCGGCCTTTGGTCCGCTGCCTTTTGGGTTTGCCTTTGATCGTTTCGGTGGCTACAGCGAGATCATCTGGCTTATGATGCTGTTTCCTTTGGTATCCGTTGCATGTGCACTTCTGGCCAAAACTCCCCAGAAGCAGAGGCCTGTCAGGAGGTAGACGCGTGATAATCGGTAGTTTGATAGCAGAGATTTTTGTTTACGAGTCTCAGTCGTTGAAGGACAAACGTACAGTCATCCGAAGTACTCTGCAGCGAACACGCAATAAATTCAATGCTGCGGCAGCAGAAGTAGGAGACGCCGACTTGTGGCAGAAGGCGACTTTGGGCGTTGTCGTTATCGGTGGCGATCAAGCCCATGCTGAACGACAGATCCAGAGGATTCTGCGGTTTTTCGAAAGCGACCCACGTCTTGAGGTCGTCTCGCGCGCTGTAGAGTATCTGTAACGGGAAAGACGACCACTCATCACGGGGTATACCGCCGAGGTGCGGTCGTTTTCTGGGACTCAATCAGCATGCCCTGCAGCGGCCTTTTCCCTTGTTGAACCAACGTTTCGGCATCCAATTGCGCTTGCAGTGAGGGCATAAAACTCGTTTGGTCGATAAGATAGCGCTACTTACCATGGCAGCCATCCACCCGAGCAGGGTTATGGCCATGGCTCCGGCCGAACGTTCGACTGTCAGCAGATTCCAGACCATTCCGATAAGCAGTAAGAGGAGCGAGAGACAGAGCAACAGCTTAAGCATCTGCAGAGCTTCCGTTCGAAGGATCATAAGAGTTTATCCTCCTTTCGCCGAAGGTCATCCTACGGCCAGGCGGTAAAGGCCATGGCATTGGAAACATCAGAGGAAGAGAATCAGCGATACTAGGACAACAACGGTTACAGAAATCAAAATGTAGGCTGCCGTGGAGAGCGTAGTCATTTGATCCTCTAAGCTGCTGGTCCAGCTGAGTAATGTCCTTGGCATCGTCGCCAAAAAACCTGGGGTGAAACCATGCGCATGGCTGGTGTGGTGGTTGGCTGGATCCAGCTTTGATTTTACGGCAGTGAATAGCAATACGCCAAGAAACGCTAACCCCAAGCTAGTAAGGACACCGGTGAGGCTGTAAACCGACGAATAGGCATAGGGTGTGATAAACTGTACCGCTCGGGAATCAAGGCCCATCCAAAGGGCCACCGCAGCCATGCCAACCATAGCTGCCGTGCTGGCGTTCGGTAGAGGATGGGGATGGTCGACCAGGCGCGCCTGTGGTTTTAGAAATCCGAAGTAGACGAATTTGCAGAAGGACAGTGCTGTCCCAACGCTCGCTATCTGTAAAAAGACTGCAAGCGGTCCGCCAGCTGTTGCGTACTTGATAATCCCTTTGCTGACATAGCCGTTAAACGGCGGGATACCGACAATGGCCAAAGAGGCTGCCACAGCTAACAGCGTAAGCCACATTGGTTTTTTCTGCTTCGATGCTAGATCATCGGTACCGTACATGTATATTACGCTGGCAGCTGTCATCAGAAGCAGGCCTTTATACACCATGTGGTTGAACATGTGGAGCAGTCCGCCATTGACCCCTAGGGCGCCGCCGATACCGATGCTTGCTACCATGTAGCCGAGCTGGCTGATAATGTGGTAGACCAAAAGGTTACGCATGCGAGTCTGCCGCAGTGCCATGAAAATGCCGAAAAGTGCCATAAATGCCCCGGCGTACCCTAGAAGCATCTGGCCGGAGAGCAGCCGGGCAAGCACAAAAATCCCTGCTTTGGTTGTGAAGATGGAGAGAATGACAGTGGCTGCAGGACTAACTTTGGGATATGTGGCCGGAAGCCACAGATGCAGTGGCACCACAGCCGCCTTTGTTCCAATTCCCAGCAGGAAAAACGCGTGGCCGGCAGCGGGTACATCCATGGCCAGGCTGCCTGTTTCGTTGAAATGCATCAGAATACCCAACAGCAGCAGTAGGCCGGCTGCGAGGTGGGTGACGAGGAAACGGTAACCGATTTGCCGCGTGGCT
>SLOG01000302.1 GCA_007132635.1 Limnochordia bacterium | reverse complement strand
GCGGAATCTCGTAGGTGTTGAGGATCTGTGCATGCTCTTCTACGACGACCCTGCATTCGTTGAAGAGATGATGGACACCACAGCCGATTTCATCATTCGGATGATGGACAAGATTCTTGACCATACTGACATTGATGTCTTCGGATTCTGGGAAGACATGGCCTACAAGACGGCTCCGCTTATCAGTCCTGATCTTGTGCGTCGTTTCATGCTTCCTCGGTACCAGCGGGTAATCGACCATCTACGTTCTCGAGGAGTGCCGTGGATTGCACTGGACAGTGATGGTCAGATTACTTCTCTGATACCCATCTGGATGGAGGCTGGTATCGATATCTTGTACCCCTTTGAGGTGCAAGCGGGCATGGATGTGCTTGAGGTGCGCCGCAAGTTTGGCCGCGATCTCCGGATTTGGGGAGGGGTTGACAAGCGCTGCATTGCTCACGGCAGAGAAGCAATCGATAACGAACTCCAGCGCATTGCGCCGTTGGTGAAAGAAGGGGGTTACGTCCCAGCTCCCGACCATTCCCTGCCGCCCGACGTTTCCTTTGATAACTACCGCTACTATATGGAGCAGCTGAAGACGATTCTGTGAAAAAGCGGGCTCATGACCCGCTTTTTCACACTAGACGGCGGATGATACTCTCGCGATCACCCGGAAGCAAATCAATTATTGGTATCTCTAGCATAGTATAGGCACCAGGCTTCTGCCGCATGCTCGCGCGGGCACACGCCACCATCACCTGGCTCGTCAGTGCCGGATTGTTGATACGCATCTGCCATCGCAACCATTGATTATGCGTCGTTCCGGAAACACCTTTTCGTTCCATATCGACTCCATGCCCAACGTCCATGAGGGCCTTGACGTTCGGCACTTGGGTCACATGCGTCTCATCGTTAAGAAAGTAATCATCGCGTTTAATCCGGGCTTCCACATCCGCAAACGAAGCTCCTTCAGCAAGTTCAACGTATACAAGCCGCCGATGAAGACCTGTGCCGACCGGGATGGTCAACGATAAAGCGTCCTGGACACCTGGTATGGCCTTAACGGCAGTGGAATGTCCCATGCTCATACCAGGGCCGAAGTTTGTATACGTGATGCCTCCGGGGGCCATCGCTTCCAGCAAGGCTCGCACCACGGAGTCTGTACCGGGGTCCCATCCAGCGGAGATTACGGCTGTGGTGTTATGGGCTTTCGCCACTGCATCCAGGTCCTTGTGCAAGTCGGCTAGTGTCCCGTGGATGTCATAGCTGTCTACTGTAGCAATCCCCATAGCAAGAATGGCTTTGGCGGCTTCCGGGACCTGCCGAGTGGGAGTGCACAGAAGCGCCACATCAACCTGATCCAACTCTTGAATATCTGCGACGATGGGAACACCGACTGCCTCTGCGATCGGTTTCCGTAACGAATCGCGCCGCCGCACAACTCCCGCTAGATCCATATCTTCACTGGCGCGCAGAGCCTGGACGGCATATCGACCGATGTTCCCATAACCAACAACTGCTACTCTGATCATATAACTCCTCCCATGATGTGGTAAATGCTCGAAATCCGATGGATTCCCTGCATAGGGAATTGGTTCCATTTGTTTCCCTGCGGATCCTGCCTGTTTGGAGCAGGGAATCGCGCTGAAGAAGCGAAAAACTAACTATAGACTCTTCTTGTGGACATATTTGTGAGAGGTTGATGACCGTGGCCGACCATACACCATCCCTGCTGAACCGCTGGGTAGAACTCTCAATTGAAGTTGGCAGCAATGCCACCGTTTTTTCGGGGAAGGTTGTCCAGGTTGACAGAGAGACACTGACCATCACGTGTCCTCGTCACGAACGCTTCCGCTCGCTTAAAGGTCAAGTGACAAAAGCTTTGGTGTTGGCAGACGGGCAGGTAGAAGCTGAGTTTTGTTCCTCCATCATACAGCATTCGGTGGACGCCAAACAGCAGGCTGAGGTGTTCATTGTTGCTTATCCTGAGTCGTTTAAGAGCCACAGCCACCGGACCGCTGAACGCTTGGAGACGAAAATGGCCGCCAAAGCCTCGATTATCTATGTTGACGAAGAACTCATGCCGTTAGAAGTTCGACGGCGTCAACTGACGGTGATTATTGCCGATATCAGTGAAAAAGGTGTTAAAATGATGTCTAACATCCTGTTTCCCGACCATGCTCAGCTTCTCCTTAGATTCTGCCTGCGCGGAGAAGAGTTTCACCCAATGGCTGCGATCGCTTGGAGCCGTGCGGTATCAGACTATTACACTTATGGCCTGGAGTTTGTCAACCCCGACCGGAGTATGCAGCAAACGGTACGAGACATTCATCTCACGCAGACATTTCGTTAAGGAGAAAACCAGGTGTCTTGCAGGTCTATGATTCATCTGTCCTGGAAGAACCGATAAAGATCATCCACACTGTGTGAGCGCATGGCCGGTGGAAGAGACTGCAGAAATGCGGTTCCGTAGTCGGCCGTGATCGCGCGTCGATCCAACAGAACCACGGCGCCTCGGTCAGCGCTGCTCCGAATGAGACGCCCAAACCCCTGTTTTAGCCGCAAAATCGCTTGAGGCACGCTGTAGTCTCGAAACGGATTGCCGCCAGTCTCCTTGAGAATGTCCATCCGTGCTGCCTCCACCGGACGGTCCGGCACGGCAAAGGGGAGTCGAGTGATAACAACGGCTCGGAGGGCCTGACCCGGTATATCCACCCCCTCCCAAAAGCTGTTGGTACCGAACAGCACAGCGGGCTGGCTCGTGCGGAAGGAATCCACTAACCGCTGTCGCTG
>SLOG01000415.1 GCA_007132635.1 Limnochordia bacterium | reverse complement strand
GTCCGCCTTCTGTCTGCAGTGCCTTAACGGCAGCCTGCCGATGTTCAACCACCACATCCTGACGAGAGGAAGCCATCTGACACAGTTCATGGGGATCGTCTCGCAGGTTGAAGAGCTGTTCACTTCCACCGTTGGCGAAATACACATACTTCCACTCCGGCGATCGTACCATAATTTTGAACTGCGGCGTACCCGGTTCGCCGTAATACCCGAAAAGGTAGTCGCGGCTTCCGCTGCCAGTTTCCAGCAGACTCAGCACATCAATCCCATCACGGGTGTCGCCCGAACCGGCCGCTGTAGTAGCAATGCCGAACAAGTCTGTGAGACAGACCAGTTCATCGCGCCGCACGTTCTTGGGCAGGCGGGTGGGCCAGCTGACCAAGAACGGCACACGGCAAGCGGCATCGAAAAAACTCTCCTTTTGCCAGGCAGTGTGGTCACCCATGTGGTCCCCATGGTCGGCAAACATGCAGATAACAGTATTTTCCGCATCGGGGCGAGCTTCCACAGCATCCAGAATACGCCCTATACAATCATCAATATATGTGATCTCTGCATAGTAACGAGCCTTGAGGACGCGGGCAAGAAAATCGTTGATCTCGTTGGCCCAGATCATGTAATTCATAAAAGGAATCTGTTCGTCCATGTGATCGATGGCCAGATCGCCGCGAATCGGATTCGGCATCTTGTCTGGGTCATACAGTCGGTTGTACGGAATCGGCGGCGCAAAGGGCGGATGGGGTCCAATAAATGACACGAAACCAAAGTAGGGCCTCGGGTCATCCACCGCCAACTGCTCAAGGGTTCGGTCAGCGACAAAAGATTCCACTGTCAGTCCCGCCGGGAGAGGACTCATCTGCGGCATATAGTACATTTCAGTCCGTTCACCGTGCAGCCCTTCAATGAAGTCGTATTCCGGATGTTCCCGAGCGATGAACCCGGCGAAAGCATCCTGCTGCCGCTGTTCTGGGGTGCCAAACAGCTCTTCAGTGTGCAGATGCACATCAAATCCCAAATCCTCATTCCAGGGAATCGAGTGGAATTTGCCGATGCCGAAGGTTCGGTAGCCCAGATCGCGCATCGTCTTAGCTAGATACGTTCCACAGCGCCCTTCGATGGTATCGGCCTGTCCGGTTTCCGGTGTCGGCCTACCATTCTGAAAAATCCCTGTTCGCAGAGGCTCACAGCCTGTGCGCACCGTATAGCGGGCGGGGACACAGACCGGACAGGTCGAATAGCCGTTGGAAAACGATACTCCCCGGCGTACCAACCTATCGTAGTTAGGAGTCTCAATGTCCGCATTGCCCAACGCAGCAATAGTATCTGCCCGCTGTTGGTCAGTCATGATAAACAGTACATTCGGTTTTGCCAAAGTGTTCCCTCCGTCTCGCTTGCTCAGATTGTCTTTTTGTAGGGTATTCCTTCTCGTCGCTTAGGAGGATATTCCTTCCGCGCGTCCAGCACAAACTCCGGAGCCTTTAGCTCCTGCAGCCAACTCCAATACTTACCGTGAAGATCGGCAACCAATTGTGGTTGTTCGGCAGCGATATTCAAGTTTTCTTGCGGATCATCGGATAGGGCGATAAGCTCCGTGCCCGACTCATCGCCGCCATCAATATACAAATACTCCGGCGTTCGATAGCTTACAGGACACCGAACTTGGGAATCAAGAACCAACGTGGTCGTGCTTAACGCCTGGTTTCGTCCAGTCGTGCCTCCCTGGAGAGCGCTCATCAGCGAGACTCCCTGCAGCGACATGGGAGCTGCTGTCTCGAGAAGATCGAGTACGGTCGGCAGCAGATCCACCGGCTGGCACAAACCACGAACCCGTCGGTGCTGCCCGGCCTTCGTCCCCTTGACGAGAAGCGGCGTATGGGTAATTGTGCTGTAGAGTGGGTAGCGACCAATAATGGCCCCGGCAGAGTCCAAGTGGACCTTCCCCATCAAGCCGTGCTCACCGTGGTAAAAGCCATGGTCACTGGTGAAAATGATGATCGTGTCATCCCACAACTGCATGCGCCTGAGTCCATCTAGCAGAAACCCGATCCACCGATCGACCATGGTGAGCTCCGCCGCATACATCCAGCGCATGTGCTGTATCTCTTCCTCGGTCGCATAGTCCGCAGGCGAGTAGGCAGGTTCGAAGAGTTCTGCTCCTTGGTAGTCCGGATCATACTGGTCGATGTAGTACCGCGGCGGATTCCACGGCTCATGGGGATCAAACGTATCAACCATAAGGAAAAATGGCTGATCGGATTCGCGGTGTTCTTCCAGCCAAGCATGGGCGCGCCGCATAGTGCGGGGTGCGAAACGTTCTTCTTCGCTGGCCCAGCTCGCCTCCTGGCGCAGCAGTTTCTGAATACGCTCCTCGGGCGTACGGAGCTTATCTAGAGGTGCCGGCGGCTCGTAGTACACACCGTCATCTGCGACATCGCCGCCACCTTGGCCGAAAATGAACGACTCCTCATCGAAACCGAAATCGTGACGTACATTCGAGGTGTCCCCGAGCCGTGCCGTACGGTAACCCAAATTTTTCAAGAGCTGCGGCCACGTCACCTGTCCGTCGGGCAGTGGATCTTGCCAGCTGGAAAACAACGCGGAGTAAACACCTGTCAGCAAATCTTTCCGCATCGGACCCGTGGGAAAGCTGCTGCAGTGACAGTTCTCAAAAACTACCGAGTTCGCCGCCAATGCATCGATGTGGGGCGTTTGCACCACGGGGTGCCCATAGCACCCTAGATAGTCTGCTCGTACTGTGTCGCTGACCAACAACAAGATATTCGGG
>SLOG01000218.1 GCA_007132635.1 Limnochordia bacterium | reverse complement strand
CACGAGTGTCCGGATAGTTATCCAGGGTTCCCTCGCTGGAGTATGGCTGTACAACTGCTGACTCCGGCAGATTCCAGACGCCTTTAGCAAAATTCTTCGTGGCATTGCCATCACTGATATACAAGCCGGCCTCACCCGTCAAGGTTGGGCTGAAGAGAATGTTAAAAGCGGGATCTCCAATGACACCAATCTCGGCATAGGCAGGTATATACATGTTTACATCGAATTTGACCTCACCCAAACTAGCTAAACTCATCGAACTTACAGCCAACACCAGCAACAGAGCAAGACTAAGCACGGATAAGCGTTTCATTATTAAATCTCCTCCTCATTGGTTGTCTTTTGCCGATTGGCCGGGTTCACCATTAGCTCGCCGCCGTTCCATTGGTGACCAGTTAAAGAACAGCGGGTCGTCGCCTCCAATGACGAGATAGTTACTTGTGCCTGTGCACTACAAACCAATCACGTTCTCAAGAGTGGCTACCCTATAAAACCACCTCCATTATAACTAACAAGTCCAATTTCAAAACCTATTGCATGCAGCCTAAGGCTGCGAACTGCCCAGTTAAGAATTGCTTAAGACTATTCATCCACTGATACGGTAAGCATTATTGCTCCTCGGTAAGTACCGGCCTGAACAGCGGACAACTGCCCCGTATTGTCAAAAACCACCTGCTGCGTCACAACCTCACTCCCGAAACCCTTGTGAATCACCATGCAACACTCTGAGTCAAACCCCACTAGGCCTTCGCGACCATGACCAGCAGTTCGCTCAACCAAAGCGATCTCGAACAGCTCAGGGCTTATTATCACTCTATCGCTGGCTACACCCTTTACTGTAGGCGTCAAAGGTTCTATGAACTGAGCACTGACTAACCATTCGACATTAGCCTGTACCGTATAGGTGAAATCCTCGTCATACCTACCTGGCTTCACTACGAGAAACTCGACAGGATTCGGACCAGCATAGGTCAGATTCACAAACGGCTCTACATTTACAGTGAAGAAGAACTCCCAATCATACCCTGGCAACCAAATCCGAAATTGATATTTGCCAGCAGGAGATTCAGCAAATTCTTCTGGCACCCGGATGACAAACCAACTCTCAGAAGTACCTCTCTCAAAGACCTTTGCTCCACCACCGAATGCGACAAAATCAAAGTTAGTAAAGGGAGTTTTGACCAAAAAAGACTCCTTAGGGATTCTTGGTTGACCAGGGGCCGAACGCATCTCCAGCTGCATTAGCGGGGCTGTCCTGTCAGAAAAAAGGCTTGAGCGAAATAGGTCGATAAGCGGTAACTCTACGTTATCATTGTCAAAGTGCAGAACCAACTCGAAAGAATCATGGGAAGCCCAGAGCATTCGAGGACTATCGGCAAGAACCGACGTTCCCAGGAGAAAAGTGGTGATTATTATGACGAAACAGGTTCGGAGCATGATGGTTTCTCCTCCTCCCCATCATCCACCCAATGGCGGAACTCGTAGCAAGCCTCGAGCGATTCAGATAATTCCAGGGCTTCTTCGATTAGGGATAAGAGCTCCAAGGCACTGCGGAAGCGCCGTGTCTTCTGCCCCTCCATCCATTGAATCTCCCCCTGCCAACTTGTGTTTTGGCGGAAGAGTATCCGTACGAAGAACGAGGGCTTTGCATCTGTAACTAGAGAAACGTTGGTCCGATTAATCCCCATCATTCCGCCCCCTCGCCACTTCATACCGACGACGTGTCAACACCAGTTCTAACCTGTGACCCCATCATACAAGACCCATGTCAAATTAGGATCGCCTAGATCTCATATGCATTTCAAAAGGCAGTCTTAGACACAAAAAAAGCCGCCTGCAGACGGCGTTTCAGCGCAGACGACTTTTTTAGATTTTCTCTTGTACTCTATGAAACTCCGTGTTTTCAGGGGAAATGGCGGTCTCTCGGATGCGCAGAACCACCGGCCCCGTGTACTGTTTCTTGAACTGATCCCCAATACGCTTGACCACCTTACGGATGTCAGACCCGTTGACCATCGGCAGCACCAGCAGGTACTGGGTATCGTTCCACCGGCTGACCACATCACCTCGCCGCAGCGTGCGCAGCAGCACCTCCTGCAGCTCGGCCGCAGCCCGGTTGAGCTCTTTCATCGACGGGAGTGTCAGATCCTTCCGGCTCAAATCGATTTTGACCAAGAAGGCTGAAAGCCCCGTCCGAGCCATCCGCTTCCGCTCCAGATTGTACATCCGGTGAAACGAATCCTGATCGCAGAAGTAGGCACCACCGCCGCCATCGTCATCCCGCTGGTCCAGAAGCTCCTGAATCGTCTCCAAATCCGTAGCCGCAGTACCGCCCGCGTTTACCTGGATCTTCTGGTACAGCGACCGCATCCGCTTCGAGGGCAGAATCCCGCTCTCCTGGTAGATCAGCGACGAAAACCGTTCGTAATGCGTCTTCGCATCCCGCAAATTACCGGCCTCAATCAACGACTCGATCAGGCGAATCTGAATATCTTCATCAAGGGGTTCCACTTCGAGGGCCCTCTCACAGATATCCCGCACCTCATCGAAGATCTCTGCATCCAAAAGCAGATCGGAGCACTCCAGTACCGCCTTCTTGTACAAACTCCGATAGCGGTTTTGGGCACCCTTCACCCAATCATCATAGAAGTTCTCTGCTAAGTAATCTCCCCGGTAAAGCCGCAGCGCCTTGCGGTACAGCTTGATAGCTGCCTGCTCATCGTCGTCACTGACCTCGCGAGCCCGACTGCACAAATCCTCAAACTCGGCAGCATCCAGCCAGTAATCCGCATGCCGGTTAAAGCTGTACATACCATCTCGAATCAGAAACAAACTGGACGAATCGTAGGGAGACCGGTCAGACTCTAAAACGGACCGCAGCCGGTAGACGCTGTTGTACAGCGAGTGGCGCGACTTCTGCCACGCGGCCCCCGGCCAGAAAACCTCAGTAATCACCTCACCCGGTATGGACTGCTCGCGATGGGTCAAAAGGTATTTGAACAAGTTCCACGTCTTGCTCATACCCCCATCTGCCTCAGTCACCGGCTCTTCACCGAAATACAGCGAGAAATGTCCCAAGGAATAAATGCGAAGCCTTTCCTTGTCTCCAGTCATTCTGGTCCCTCCTACTGAGAAGGCGTTGGTTTTCTCCGCTTATGTACCGACGAGGACGTCAGTGCACTTCTCCTGCCTAACATTTTAAGTAAAGGCAGCGAATTGACACTCGTCACAATCGAGAAAAGCAACTGCCTTCAAGAGATGCTGACATACGACCCTCACCATCTCGTACCGCTTCCGCGCCTTGTTAACTCTATCATCAAAGTCCCATGATTTTAACAGACAGATCTCACAGCGATCTTACGGCGCACCCGCGCTGCTAACACTCCACACCGCCTAACTATATCCTAACACAATCGTAACGAAGTGAAAAGATAGCCGCTCTCGGATAACGAACCTTGAGAAACGACGCCTAACGTCTTTCTCGCTATGATGCCATTATACACAGAAAACAGGCTAAAATCAAGTAACCTACTCTGTATTATTCGTGCGGCCGTTTTCGCAATCGATAGACGGACGCCTTCCGGCCTGACACCAGGATGGGATAGCGTTCTTCCACCACAAAGCCCTCGACCGCCTCCTTCACCACCGCCTCGAGTTCGTCGTCGCGAGCCGTCAGCCACACCAGCAGCCCATTCGGACGCAGCACTCGGACACACTCGGCCAGCGCCTCCCGGTAGAGATCAGCGGGCCTCTCTTCTAGGGCCTCATACAAGCCCCAAGGCGGATCCGTCACCACCTTGTCCACAAAGCCGTCGTCAAACCCTTCCATGGAGCGAGCATCCACCTGTTTGGCAAAAAACGTCCGCTGCGCCGGTTTTCGCAGTCCCTTCACCCGCTGCCGCAGGGCTTTCACCCTGCCCGGATCCGTATCCTGGGCAAAAATCAGCCGGTACGGCGCTAAGGAAGCTCGTTCCAGCGGAATCGACCCCGAACCACAGAAGGGATCCAAAAACACATCGGTGGCGTCGGGATCAGACAGCTCGCACAACAGGTTCGCCAGCTCCGGCCGCAGTTCGCCCGGCTCCAGCCGGGCCTCCCCGGCGGCCTGCCGCGTCAAACGCAGCAGGAACAGAAACAAGCCCTCCCGACGAAACAGGAGCCAAAACTCCACTTGCGGCCGCCCTCGGTTAGGATACAAACCCGACCCTCGCGCCAGCCGCTTCTCCAGCGGCTGCAGCAGACTCTCGGGCAGCGGCACCAGCTGGTTCTCCCGGGATACCACGACGCGAAACCCGTGCCGTCCCGACGACAGGTGCTCCCGCACAAGCCGCGGCAGCTCCGCGTCGCTGCTCAGTGTGCGGACGAACTGGGACAGACCGTCCCAGCTGCCCGCCTGCGTCCGCAGTACGGCAAAGGAGTTGTTGAAGCACCGCAGGCTGGTGATCATCTGGCGGTCAGCGGGCGCCTCGTAGAGCACCGCCCCGTCCAGCACCTGCCGAATCACCGCTCCCGGCAGCCGCCGCGCCAGCACCCGGGGAATCAAATCCTGGAATCCCGACACAAAGGTCGAGTAGTAGAGTGTCATCGCCGGACTGCGTTCCTCTGAACAGAAAGTCGGAAAAACACCGAAGGCCTCCCCCGGTGTTTCCGTCCGTTACTGCTCCAAGAGTTCGATCTCATAGTTGTCCGGGTCCGTGATAAACGCCATCTTGTGGCCGCTCACAAACTGCTCGCGCCAGTCATCCGGCCAGACCTCAAGCCCCTTCTTCTCCAGTTCCTCACAGACGGCTGCCAGATCCGGCACGGCAATGGCAAAGTGCAGCAGATCCTCCTGAACCTTAAGGTCAAAGTCCGGGGAATAGGTGAACTCAAGGGTATGTTCATTGCCCGGAAGCTCCAGATGTGCGATTTGATTGCCGTGGGGTAACTTGTCGCTGCGGCTCTTCAGCTTGAAGTTGAGATGATCGCTGTACCATTTGATAGAACGGTCCAAGTCGCTGACTCGCACCCGCGTATGCAGAAGTTTGTACACCGCATTCATTCCCTTCTGTGGTTCGATTTTCCTGCATTCCCAGCGCTGCCGGTTATCGCAGGAACTGCATGGATTCCTAATTGTTTTCTTCGCCGCGCTGCGGGCAAACTCCTTCTTTTCGTACCGAGAACGTTTGACTAAGTCAAACGTTCTCGCCAAGCCACTATCCCAGCTTCTCCCGCTTGCCGGACGCCAAGTACACCACTCGTTCCGCGATGTTGGTTGCGTGATCAGCAATCCGCTCCAAAAACCGGGCAGCAAACAGCAGGTTCGAGCATTGGGCGATCCGTACCGGATCTTGATCCGCCTGCATGATCTCTACCAACTCGTCAAACAGCGCCGAATAGATGGCGTCGACGGCATCGTCCCGGTCCGCCACCTCCCGGGCAAAGGCCTCGTCCTGCTTGACCAAAGCATCCAGCGCATCATGGACCATCTGGGCACTCATGTCGGCCATCCTTGGGATATCCTCCAACGGCTTGATCAGCTTCTGATCGGCGATACGGATCGTGATCTCCGCAATATTGGTGGCGTTGTCCGCGATGCGTTCTAAGTCCGTGATGATCTTGAGAATGGCAGCAATGAGCCGCAGATCCTTGGCCATGGGCTGCTGCAGGGCAATGAGGTGGATGCAGCCTTCCTCGATCTCCAGCTCCATCCCATCCAGCACGTCATCTCCGTCAATGACGGCCTGCGCGGCCGCGGTGTCCTGCTCCGCCAGGGAGCGCACGCTGGTGTGCACCGCTTCCTCCACCAAAGCACCCATCTCCAGCAGCCGCTGGTGCAGCTTTTCTAATTCGTCGTGAAACACTTGTCTGGTTACCATACGGGCCCCGTCCTCTCCTTAACCAAACCGGCCAGTGATGTAGTCTTCTGTCCGCTGGTCCTCTGGATTCTCAAACACCTTGATTGTACTGTCATATTCTATGAGTTCACCCATAAGGAAGAAGGCTGTAGAGTCCGATACCCGTGCAGCCTGCTGCATATTGTGGGTCACAATGACAATGGTGTAGTCCCGCTTGAGCTCGGCGATCAGGTCCTCAATCTTCGCGGTAGCTACCGGATCCAGCGCCGAACACGGTTCGTCCATGAGTATCACTTCCGGGTTTACCGCCAGCGCCCGGGCGATGCAGAGCCGCTGCTGCTGGCCACCCGAGAGACTCATGGCCGAATCCTGCAGCCGATCCTTCACTTCATCCCACAGAGCTGCCTGCCGCAGGCTGCGTTCGGCTACTTCCTGCAGCTGTCCCCGGTTTTTGATCCCCTGAATCCGCAGGCCGAACACGATGTTTTCGTAGATGGATTTCGGAAACGGATTGGGCTTCTGAAACACCATGCCCACCCGTCTACGCAGTTCCACTATATCATACTGGCGGATCGGCCGCTCGCGAAATTCGATCAGCCCTTCCAGACGAACCCCCTCCACCAGATCCGTCATACGGTTGATGGTCTTCAGAAAGGTCGACTTGCCGCAGCCGGATGGGCCGATAATGGCCGTGACAGCCTTCTCCTTGATGTTCAAGCTGATGTCCCGCAGGGCATGGTTGCGCCCATACCAAAGGTTCACGTCGCGCGCCCCGACAATCGGGTCGTTAATCTGCATTGCCACTCTCCTCCTTAGGTCCGCGGTTACCAAGCGCGTTTGCGCCGGATATAGCTGCGGGTTATGATGGCGGCCAGGCTCATGGACAAGACCAGGGCCACCAGGACCAACGCGGTGCCGTAGGCGATAGGCCGCACCACCGCCGCCTGCTCGTGCTGCGTCGCTAGAATATACAGGTGGTAGGGTAGGGCCATAAACTGCTCGGATACGGACTGCGGAACCAGCGGGTAAAAATACGCCGCTCCCGTCAAGATGATGGGGGCCGTCTCGCCGGCAATGCGTCCCAAAGCCAACACCGAACCGGTCACAATCCCCGGCACCGCATAGGGCAGCACCTGGTGCCGCACCGCCTGCCAGCGGGTGGCTCCCAGGGCCAGGGCTCCTTCGCGGAAGGAATCGGGGATCCCTTTCAGCGCCTCCTCGGACGCACTCACGATCAGCGGCAGCGCCATCAGCGCCAGCGTCAGCGAGGCAGCCAGCAGCGAATGGCCCAGCCGGAGTACGGACACAAACAGCCCGAGGCCAAAGAGTCCATAGACGATGGACGGGACCCCGGCCAGGTTGCGGATGCTCAGCCGGATGAGCCGCACGAGGATACCCTTAGAGGCATACTCATTCAGGTACACCGCCGTCAGGATGCCAAAGGGCAGGGCGAAGAACATGGTCATGGCGGAAACAAACACGGTACCAACAATGGCTGGGTATATCCCCCCTTCGGTCATACGGCGGCGCGGCAGTGCCGTCAGAAACTCCCACGAGATGACACCGATTCCGTCCCGGGCCAGCCAGAAGAGGACAAACCCCAGCACCAGGACACTGCCCAAGGCCGCCAGTCCGATGAGGATCGTAAACAGCCATTCCTGCCATGCTTTCATGCTACTTCACCTCCCATTTGTGCAGGACGATGTCGGCAATCAGGTTGACAACAAAGGTAAACGTGAACAGGATACCGCCCAGTACGAACAGCGAATGGAAGTGCAGGGACCGCCACGGTACATCCAAGCCTTCGATGGCGATGGTGGCCGTTAAAGTCCGGACCGAGGCCAACAGGTTCGGAACCGGTATCCCAAACACATGGGTTATCGGGAGGCTCAAGGCATTGCCTGCCACCATGAGCAGGGTCATGGTCTCGCCGATGGCTCGGCCGAACCCCAGCATAATCGCGGCTGATATGCCTGAGCGAGCTGCCGGCAGCGTCACCCGCAGGATGGTCTCCGTCTTGGTCGCCCCCAGGGCATACGCCGCTTCCTTGTACTCCCGCGGAACCGAGTTGATCGCATCTTCCGATATGCTGATGATAGTCGGCAGGGCCATGATGCTCAGCATGATGATCCCCGTCAGCGCCGTCAGCCCGTGCGACAGGCCCAAGAGACTCGCCAGCCGCGGAGCTACTACCACCAAACCGACAAACCCGATCACCACAGACGGGAAGATGGCCAGCGTCTCCACCGTCGGCTTCAGCACTTCCTTCAGAGCCTTCGGTGCCAATTCGGACACGAACACGGCCACGCCGACACCCCACGGGGCCGACAGCACCAGCGCGCCCGCCGCCACCATCACGGAACTGAAGATCATGGCAAACGCGCCGTAGCCGGGATTGCGGGAACTCGGCATCCAGCGGGTACCTGTCAAAAACTCACGCAAGCCGACTTCCTGGATGGCTGGAAGGCTGCGCTGAATGAGAAACAGCAGGATCAAAAACAGAAACACGATGGTCAGGCTCGCCACGCCCAAGAGGCCCCGTTCAATGAGCCTATCTTTAAGGTGCGTACGGCGGGTCGCCCCCGGGACTGGCGGTTTGGGCAGCAGTGCAGTCCTTTCGTTCAAGTCTGTCCCTCCTCTGATTTACGCGTACAGACGCGGGATAAGCCGGACCTTATGGCCCGACCCGATCCCCGTCTGTGCCTAACGGTGCGGAGACGCTACCGTACACCAATAGCCTGGAAGTTCGCCTCATTCTGCGCTACATAGTCCGGAGTCAAGCTGTAGAAACCGATTTCACCGATGATCTCCTGGCCTTCCTCACCGAGAATCCACTCAAGGTAATCGAGGGTCAGACCCGCGGGCTTGCCGTTCACGTAGAAGTACAGGGGGCGAGCGATTGGGTAGAGGCCGCTGTCTACGTAGGACTTCTCTAACGGGGTATAGGCAGGGCTGTCCGCATCCAAGGCCACACTCAGTGCCTTCGTGCCTTCCACGTAACCGACTCCGAAGTAGCCGATGCCGGACAGGTTCTGACTGATGGCTTCATTGATAGCCGACGAACCGGGAAGGAACATGGCGTCATCGGCCCAGTCTTCGCCGTCCATGACGTTGGTGTTGAAAAACACGTAGGTGCCGGAGTTGCTTTGGCGGGAATACACGTTGATGGTGCCGCCTTCGGCCCATCCCAGCTCAGCCCAATCCGTGATCTCGCCGGTGAAGACGGCCTTCAGTTCGGCAAAGGTCATGCTGTCCATGGGGTTCGCTTCGTTAACCGCTACCGCTAGACCATCCTGGGCCACAATGAACTCGAAGACTTCGACGCCATTTTCCTGCGCCATGGCGATCTCATGGTCGGCCATAGCCCGAGACGACTGGGCGATGTCCAGATTGTCGTTGATCATACCGGCGATACCCGTGCCCGAACCGCCGCCGGTTACCGCGATTATCACTCCAGGGTTCCGATCCATGTACTCTTCTGCCCAGGTTTGACCGAGGTTTACCATCGTGTCCGATCCTTTGATCTCCAAGTACCCGCGGTTAGCCACGGCACTACCTGCTGCTGCCACCAACAGAACCGCCGCCACAATCGCCAACCATAAGCCGCGCCGTGCTGCACTGTTTCGCATCATCATTCGAATCCCTCACTTTTCCCTCATGTTTGTCTGACCGGTCATCTTCACTATAGCACTGGGATGTGATGGCAGTATGGCGGTGCAGTAAACCATTACGAGACTTCAGAAAACAAAAAGCGAAAGAACCCCTGCGTTAACAGGAATTCCTTCGCTTCTCTGGACTTGCCTCATAGTCTTCGCTTCAGCGCAACAAGCTGTCGATCGTCTTAATGATTGTCCGAGGCGGGGCAAAACTCTATGGGTTGACGCGGTACTTGTCCAGCACAGAGTCTACGATGTGCGGGTCCAGCTGCCGCTCCACCAGCGTCCCCTTCGCCAGGGCCTTGTCGTCGGCGCGAAGCACCGGCCGCTCCACCTGGTAGAAGATACCGATGGGGATGCGGTCGCCCCATTCGAATGAGCGTTCCCAGGCGGCCGTCCGATTCGTCGGGTCGAAATCTTCCTCATTCAGATCATACACCCGCTCCCGGTACCACTGGTAGGTGTTGATCTTATTGAACGTCACGCAAGGCTGCAGCACATCCACAAACGAGAACCCTTTATGCTGAATCGCCGCCTGCAGGGTCTTGACCAGGTGCTTGCGGTCTCCTGCGTAGCTGCGGGCCACAAAGCCCGTATCATTGGTGATGGCTACCGCGAGGGGATTGAACGCCGCGTTGACCACGCCTTCCGGCGTCGTGCCCGTGACCATGCCGGGGTCCGTAGTCGGCGAAGCCTGGCCCTTAGTCAGCCCAAACACGCGGTTGTCGTGCACGATATAGGTGATGTCGACGTTCTTGCGGGTGGCATGCAGAAAGTGGTTGCCGCCTTCCGCGTAGCCGTCGCCGTCACCGCCGATGGCGAACACCGCCAAATCAGAGTTGGCCAGCTTCGCGCCGGTGGCCGTGGGCAGCGTCCGTCCGTGCAGCGTGTTGAGTACATTGCCTTCAATATAGTGCGGAACCTTGCCCGCCTGCCCTATCCCTGACACGTAAAGGACTTTGTGTTTCTCCATGTCCAGCCCTTCCAGGGCTTCTTTGAGGGCATTGATGATGCCGAAGTTGCCGCAGCCGGGACACCACGCTGTTTCTTTTAAGACGTCAAAGTTAGCCACGGTAGCGTCCTCCTTCCAGATGCTCGAGGATGTATTCGGCGTTCAGGGGACGTCCGTCATAGCGGCGCACGTGGCCCGCCGGCTTAACGGCAAACTCCGCCGCCAGCAGCCGTTCAAACTGGCCTGTAAAGCTGCTTTCCACCACATAGGTCTTGCCGCTGCCATCGAACGCATCGGCAATCTCCGGGGCCATGGGAAAGACCTGCCGCACGTGAACCCCACGAGCCCTGACTTCTTGACTCTGCAGGAGCTCCACGGCTTCCCGCAGCGCCCCCTTCGTCGAACCAAAGCTCACCAGCGTCACCTCGGCATCGTCGTCGCCGAAGAATACCGGCGCCAAGGCTTCCTCAGCCACCGCTTCCATCTTCTTCATGCGCTTATCCATCTGCTTCGTGCGAGTCTCCGCATCCTCTATAAGATGGCCTTCTTCGTCGT
>SLOG01000152.1 GCA_007132635.1 Limnochordia bacterium | reverse complement strand
GCTCAACGTGAACACTTTTGTTCCTGGGCAGGCTGCAGTCCCGAGCGAACGAAACCATTCAGCACCTCGGTTAATAATAGGCGCAATGTTGGCCAGAGTTTCCACATTGTTTATCACAGTCGGTTTGCCCCACAAACCGTCGTAAGCTGGATAGGGCGGTTTAAAGCGTGGTTCTCCGCGATTGCCCTCAATCGATTCCAGAAGGGCAGTTTCTTCACCGCAGACATAGGCGCCCGCACCTGAACATATTTCAACATCAAACGAGAAATCACTGCCTAGAATGCTATCTCCCAACAGTCCGTATTCCCGCGCCTGATCGATGGCCTTGCTTAAGCGTTCAATGGACAGCTTATATTCCCCACGTATATAGACATAGCCTCGCGAAGCTCCAACGGCATACGCCGCAACGATCATTCCTTCTAGTATGGAGTGTGGGTCGCCTTCCAGGATTAGGCGGTCCTTACTGGTACCTGGTTCGCCTTCGTCTGCGTTGCAGACAACATACTTGAGGTCTCCCGATGCTTGGGCCGTGAAGCCCCATTTGAGGCCAGTCGGGAAGCCGGCACCACCGCGGCCCTGGAGCTTCGAGTCTTTAATGGCATCGACGACCTGTGCGGGCGACATTTCACTTAGAATTTTTCCCACAGCATTATAACCGTCACGCACCATATACTCTTCGATGCTCTCTGGATCGATGAGTCCAGCGTTGCGCAGCACGACGCGATTCTGTTTGCGATAGAAGGCACTTTCCTCAAGGCTCTTCTGCTGGCTGCCTACTTCGCCGCTGTAGAGCAGTCGATTCACAACACGTCCTTTAAGAAGATGCTCCGATACTATCTGCGGTATGTCCGCCGCCGTGACACGGCAGTAGTGCACGCCCTCCGGATATATAACCATCAGAGGCCCCTGTGAACACAATCCAAAACAACCTGTTTCCAGCACCTTCACTTCATTCTCCAGCCCAGCTCTAACCAGTTCATTGTTAAGCACACTTCGCAGATGTCCTGATGCCTTCAGCGTACAGTTCGAACCCGAGCACACCAGGACATGCGATCGATAAATGGACATATGGCGCCCCCCCTACTGCCTATATTTTTCCAAAATCCCCCGAACGGACTCGGGCGTCACGTTACCATAAACGACGTCGTTTACCATGACGGCAGGTGCCACCCCGCAGACCCCCAAACAGCTCGTCAACTCCAGGCTGAACAGCCCATCATCGGTGGTCTCGCTCAAGTCAATGCCCAATTCGTCCTTAAACGCATGGATCACGTCCACAGCTCCATCAATGTGACAAGGGGCGTTTTCACAAATGCGAATTATATACCTTCCTTTTGGTTCTGTAGAATACAGCGAGTAAAAAGACGCTACCCCATACACGTGGCTCAGTGGTATGTCCATCGTCGTCGCGACGTCCACAAGCACCTGTTCGCTGAGATAGTTTGTGTCCCCCTGCAGCTGCCGCAGCACCTCAAGCAAGTGAGCTCGCTCGGTGCCGACACGCCCCACTACATCTACAACTTGACTGCTCATGGTTAGCCCTCCTTGACCTGGAGTACGTAATTGGAGACAATCTGCCCGTTGACAATGTGATTGGCTACGATCTCCCTTGCTCTCTCTGCGTTGAGGTCACCGTAGACCACATCGGACTCACCGGTCAGTTTCACCGTGATAACAGGTTCTTTGTCGCACAGCCCTGCGCAGCCGGTCTGCGTGACCACTACATCGGTTCGCTGGCGCTTTGCTAGTTCATCCATCAACGCCATCATGACATCTCTAGCACCCGCAGCGATGCCGCAAGTACCCATAGAGACCTGAATCTGTGTACCCTCTGCGGCCTCCCGCAGCCTCAGGTTTTCCTTAGCCTTCTCGCGGATTTTCTTCAGTTCTTCCAACGACTTCATGGTCTGTCACTCCTTCAATGGTAGTCTCTCTATACTGTTCCTCAAGAAAACCCCTAACCCACAGGATCACATCTACATGTGTTATAGGAACGTCTCCAAGCTCAGGCCGAATGGCCCTTGTGTCAAAAGCTGCGAGAGTCTTGGCTTCCCCGCAGAACCGCGCCTGATGAGTGAACACGAGGTCTGCTCCATCAGTAATCGACAGGACCATGGAATCAACAATGCTTCCCAAGGGCGGCCTGTCAATATGGCTGTTTTTCAGCACCGCGCGCACGGTCGTACCCACACCAAGCTCACTATCTATAGTCATCTCGCCGCCAGTTTGGTGGGCTGTCTGACTTAAGAGCGGGAGTCCAAGGCCTGTGCGTTTCTTCCGAGTACTCACAAACGGATCGAGAACGGACGCAGCCAACTCCGGACTCATACCGCAGCCATCGTCGATCACTTCTACCGTAAGCAGATCCTGGTCTCGATCTTCACAGATCAAAACCTCAATCGCTTTCGCTCCAGCAAAGATCGAGTTCTGCACAATGTCTAATACATGCTCGGCAATCTCCTTCAAGGTCTGCCAATCACCACCCTTCGCCCCTGCACTCCAGCCAATCCCCGAGCCAGTTCGTCAAACGTTGGTTCCTCAGCATACAGCCAAGTCTGTTCGGCACTCGGGAGAATCAGGTCCTCCAACGTATGCGCGTCAGAATTCATAATCCGGGGCCCATAGGATCCCAATTCCGAACCCTTGCGGGCTAGGATCTCGAGGCCATCATAGCGTAGCCCATCAGGGATGACTCCGAGCTGGCCCAAGAGCCCAAACGACTGGCGGTTAATGTGTGCCGGTATGAAAAGCCCCCCTAAACTGTGGCAGACTTGTTCCACTTTTGTCAGAGACAT
>SLOG01000270.1 GCA_007132635.1 Limnochordia bacterium | reverse complement strand
GCAATTTGAGATATCTGTTTTTCATGGTGTGACTCGCAGATGCGAATAAGCTCGTCAAGCTTGTCTGACTTTACGATATCGTTGAGAGCCGCGGCGTTATGTACGCTGAGATTCTCCAACCATTTCTCCGCTGCGTAGTAGACGTTTGCCAGTTTCCCTTGTTCGATATACTGCGGCAGTGTGTGGGGATCCTGGGTCTTAGGAAACTCCAAGATAAAACCCGGAAGATAAAAACGCAGTTTGAAATGCTGCAATACGCCAGTCGAAGGTACTGTGCAGCCAATGATGTATTCGTGGTACCAGCCCAATCGATGGACTGGCACGCAAAGGTGGTCGAGGTGTTTCAGAAGCCGAACTTTGTCCTCAAGTCCCTGTTGGGCGAAGAGCTCAAGGGCCTCGTCACGCGGGAGGTATTCGCGGACAAACGGTATGTCTTGCGCCACCAAACTCTGCATCCGCATCTCAATGTCATCAATATCCTGCTCGACCAATGGGCGTTCGAAATCGAGTTCGCCGTAAAAACCATTGCTGAGGCTATTCTGGATATGAAGCCGTGCGTGAGGCAGTACCTCTTTCACGCAGCGAGCTAGCAAGATGATCAGACTCTCCCGGTAGATGCGAGCTCCATCCATCGTGTCCAGTTGGACTGGGTGGATCTGACATGGTTTTTCAATGATCGCATGCAGGGGCTGGATACGATTGTTCACGCGGCCTGCGATGATACTAGGGTTCACGTGGCTCTCTAATACGTTTCCCAGAGTCTCTCCGCAAACCACTGTCCGTGGATGGCCATTAAGTTCAATGGTTATGGAATCAGCCAACTTGGCGCTCCTTTCCTACCAAATACTGCGAGGTTGTGTCATGATAGCCCAGGGGGGATTGTTCGTGCTTATTGTATCAGAACTGATAGATGCTCGCAATCATTGAGCTTGTTAACGCGAGGCTCGGTTTTTCCTATATGCTGCCCGGGTCAAAGCATTGACCAATACGATGCCTATCGCGATGCCTCCCGAGACAAACGCGGTATCCAAGAGTTGTTCCAACCCTGCTAAGGCATCACCTCGCAGAAAGGCTAGCATCGTTGTATAGGCTTTCCCGCCGGGTACCAACGGGATGATACCGGGGATTAGAAACAATGTCACGGGGCACCGTCGCTGCCGAGCCAAGATTTCGCTGGCCAGAGACGCAACAGCTGCGCCTGACAAGCCGCCAGCTACGGGGTTGGCTACGCTCTGCATTGCTTGGACAGTTAACCAAGCCAACAGACCCACTGCGGCCGCGTGAACCAGTTCGCGGCTGGGTACACGAAAAAGGATGGCAAAGCATAGAGTGCCGAAAAACACTGCAGCTGCGTCGAAAACCATCTAAACGCCTCCGATTCCCAGGACAAAGGCTACACCGACTGCAACGGCAACGGCTATGGTCATGGCTTCCGCCCCTCGCGCCACTCCGGACACCAATTCTCCGGTAAGCATGTCCCGCAGTGCCGTCGTTATCGTGATACCCGGCACCAATACCATGACGCCGGCCAAAATCAGAGTGTCCCGGGAGATCGGCAGCAGCAGCGAAGCTATGATGCCGAGCACAGCTGCGAGAGCCGCACCGAAAGCAGAGATAAGAAACGTGGGGGCTACGCTTTTGTCGATGGATGAAGTGAGAAGCACGACAAGGCAGCCGCTGACTGCTGCCAGGGCGCAGGTCAAAAGCGTGCCTCCTAAAAGGTAGGCAAACGCGGCACTACCTCCGCCGCCGGCAAGGCCAAACTGCCACCATGCGTGAGTCGGCGTGTTCTCGATTTTGTCTAAGGCTTGGGCTGCTTCAGCAAAACCGACTTGCCCCTGCGCTAGCTGGCGCGACAAATCGTTTATGGCAGCGATTCTGGCGAGGTCACTTTGGGAACGCCGAATACGGCGAACGCGAGTGTAAACATCGCCGTCTGGGCAAACCAATGTCATGAAAATGCCTGTCGGAGTTGCAAACGTCTCTATTCTGGCGAATCCGGCCGCCCGTCCCATACGATCGGCAGTTTCCTCCACACGGTGGATTTCGGCACCGCTAACTAACATCAGTTCGGCGGCGTAGAGGATCAAACCAGCCAGCTGCTTCCACGACATTAAAATCGCTCCTGTCTCAGATTTTCAGGGATTTCCAGCGGCCAGACGTATATCGCAGACGATAAAGAAGCCCACGGAAGAATAGATCGACAATCATCGCTGCCCAAGCTCCGGCTAGTCCGTAGTGTAGCACTACCGCCAGCAGGTAGGCTAGCCCTAAGCGGACGCCCAAGAAACCGATGATGGTGATTTTCAGAATGGCTTTCGTGTCGCCTGCACCGCGCAGACCGCCGCTCAGGACCATTAGCGTGGCCAGAGCTGGTTGAGCAAAAGCGACCAACCGCAGACACAGTGATCCCAAGCGGATGACCTCGGGATCGGGGCTAAATAGCGAGACTAGAGGTTCGGCAAAGAAAAAGAAAAACACTCCCATGGCACTCATGATGAGGACCGCCATGGTATTCGCCACCAACCCGGACTTTTCGGCCATTTCCGGCTGATTGGCTCCCAAATTCTGCCCAACCAGGGTTGTGGCTGCCAACGAGAAACCAAAACCTGGCATGTATGACAACGATTCGGCCACTAGCGCTACTTGATGGGCTGCATAGGCCACACTTCCAAGTGAAGCTACAATCATGGAATAGGCTAACTGTCCTACGCGCATCGATCCGTGTTCGAACGCTGCCGGGATTCCGATGTTGAGAATGCGTCGAATGATCCTTGCGTCAAAGAGGTAGGGCGGCGCTAGGTTGACATGG
>SLOG01000097.1 GCA_007132635.1 Limnochordia bacterium | reverse complement strand
CTCCTGTAGAGGAGCGATTGCCGCATGAGCCGCTGGTGATTGGGCCGGGCATGTTGATTCTTGAGCAGTTTCTGGACTTTGAGGTAGGCCAGTATGGTGGAACTCTGCGGATGGCGAATCCGCCGGGGTTTGATCCCCACGTGTTTATCGGGAATAACCAACCGCTGCTGCTTCCCAAGGGCATTTTCTACTTCGAAGAAGGGATCTACGGCAATGTCGTTCGAGACTTTGCGGTCTCCGATGACAACCAGACTTTCACCTTCTACATGCGGGAAGGCCTGCGTTGGTCGGACGGAGAGTATGTGACGACGGAGGATGTACGATTTGCCTACGAGGATGTACTCATGAACGAAACTCTGACCCCGGTCTTCCCGCGCCGTTACCGCTCGCGAGCGAGGGGCGACGGGACCCCAATGGAGTTGGAGATCATCGACGAGTACACGTTTGTCATTCGTTTTGACGAGCCGTACGGGTCATTTCCGGTGCAGATCACGGTGGACGGATGGGTTGGTTACAGCGACTTGATTATCCCCAGTCACTTCATGAAACAGTATCACTTGGATTACACGACACTGGAAGCGTTGGCTCCGTACCTTCAAGAAGAGGAGCTAGACGACGAGTGGTGGATCCTCTTTGATATCAAAAACGTGACAAATTGGGAAATGACCAATCCGCAAGCCATTGAGTTTCCCAGTTTGTACCCCTGGCTCTTAGTATCCGATGAGGCGGGCCGATTTGTATATGAACGGAATCCCTATTTCTTCCGAGTGGACGTTGCGGGTAACCAGCTCCCCTACATCGACCGCATTGTCTCCGAGGAAGTCGCCGATTTTGACATGGTCACCATGCGTGCCCTGACGGGTGAACTCGACTACTTGGGCGAACGGGCATCAATGCGAGACATGGCCCTGCTCTTGGAAAACGAAGAACGAGGCGGGTACAACGTTGTCATGCCGCAGATGCAGCGGACTCCCTACACGATTTCCATCAACCTGAACTACCCTGACCCGGTGTGGCGGGACCTAGTCAATGACATCCGGGTGCGTCGGGCTCTCAACATGGCCATTGACCGCGAGGAGATCATTGACACGTTCTACCTGGGGTATGCCTCCCTGCCGAAGACGGTACCCTCCAAGTTTTCGGTGGAGGAAGCAAACGCTCTGCTAGATGAGGTAGGTTTGGATGTGCGAGACGCGGACGGGTATCGTTTGATGCCGGACGGCCGCAAGTTTTCCATTCATTTCGAGATTGTCGCAACGGATGCGACGATGGTACCGATCACTGAGTTGGTTGTTGAGTACTGGCAGGAAGTCGGTGTTGATGCCAGCATGCGTCAAATCGATGGAGCCCTGCACGGGGTTCGTCAGCAGGCCAACGAGCTACAGGCCACCGCTCATTGGGTGGCAGAAAACCAGTGGCGGCGCGGTGGCGCCAAGAGCGACTATCTGCCGCTGGCCCAGTGGGCACCGTTGTGGACTGCCTGGCACAACACGGGTGGCCGCGAAGGTGAACAGCCTCCGCCGGAGGTTCAGCGCCTCTGGGACCTGAATGCTGAGTTGGTAGGTACCCTAGTCGGTTCGGCAGAAAGCGTTGCGATATTGGAGGAGATCTATCAAGTCCATTATCAGAACATCTTCATTATGAACGCCGTAGAGGATTCCTACTATCCAACAATTCTTAATAAGGATCTGCGGAACGTACCTGGTTCCGGGCAGTGGCCCGAACTTGGGATTGTGCTGATGCACACGCCGGAACAGTGGTTCTTCGTGGAGTAGGATTGGATTACGCAGTGCGGCCGGATTGTCGGCCGCACTGCTCGACTGAGAAAGGATGATGGGGTTGAACAGTCGAGAACGATTTCATAACGTACTAGACTATGAACCGGTGGATCGAGGCATCTATCTCAACACGGGTGGCTGGCCGGAAACAGTGAAACGCTGGCAGGCCGAAGGTTACCGTCAGGACAACGAGCCACTGTATCCCTATGAACGCTGGGAACGCTATGGCGGTTGGTTCTGGCCACATCCGCCGTTTGAGGAGAAGGTCATTGAGGAGACCGATACGACGCGGCTGTTGATAAACTTCGAAGGTGACTTGGTGCGAGAACGCAAAGACGAGCCTATGTCATCCATCCCTCAGTATATCGAGACTGCCGTCAAGGACCGGGAAAGCTTTCGCCGTTTTTATCGAGAGCGGATGAATCCGGCCTTGGAAAGCCGCTTGGCGCGCTTTGTCGGTTCTGGTTGGGAGGAGAAACTCCGGTCCCTGAACGACCGCAAAGTACCGTTTATTGTTCACTCAGGTCGCTACGGGGGCTTTTTCGGACCGCTTAGAACTCTGGTCGGCATCGAGAGGCTTTGTGAGCTGTTTTATGATGACCCGGCCTTTGTCGAGGAGATGATGGACGCCACTGCCGAGTTTATCATCGGTATGATGGACCGCATCCTCGAATACACCGATGTGGACTGCTTCAGTTTTTGGGAGGACATGGCCTACAAAAACGGACCCTTGTTGGATCCGAAGATGGCGCGGCGCTTCATGCTGCCTCGATACCAGCGGGTTGTGTCTCATCTACAGAGCAGGGGGATTCGATGGTTTGCTTTAGACAGCGATGGTAATGTAGATTCCATGATTCCGGTATGGCTGGATTCTGGTATTAACCTTCTTTACCCGTTTGAGGTGCAGGCGGGCATGGATGTTGTCGAACTGCGGCGCAAGTACGGTCGGGACTTGCGTATGATGGGGGGCATTGATAAGCGAGGTATCGCTTCTGGGCCTGCCGCCATTGATGCCGAACTGGACCGCGTCAGACCTCTTATTCAGG
>SLOG01000291.1 GCA_007132635.1 Limnochordia bacterium | reverse complement strand
TCTGACAACATCCAAGCGGTAGCTAGCTTTTCTGAACGCCAGTTTTCGGTGGATATTGAAGTGGAGGGAAATGGCCGTGTGTCGATGGAGCCCTCGAAAGATTCCTACGTGTACGGCGACTCCCTGCGCGTTGAGGTGTCGGGTGATGTTGGTTGGCAGTTTTCGGGCTGGAGGGGAGATTTGGCGAAAGAGCAAGCACCTTCGGCAACGATAACCATCACCGATGATATTGCTTCAACTGCACGGTTTGAGCCCAAGCGGCATGCTCTTTCTATTGGTACCCAAGGATCTGGCTCGATCGTCAGTTCACCTCGCCAAGAGACGTATCAACACAATGACCAAGTCGAACTTCGCGCTACTGCATCAGATGGCTGGGTATTTCGTGAATGGACCGGTGATCTCTCAGGAAGGGAAAATCCGACTCGAGTGACAGTGGGAAAGGATATGCGAGTGCAGGCAGTCTTTGAACGGCTTAGTATTCTGAGGCAAGGTGATTCAGGTCCTGAGGTGCGGCAGCTTCAGGATGTCCTAGCTCAGATGGGATTCCTTCCCACCGGACCTGATGGCCAGTTTGGTCTGCAGACACGGCTGGCGGTGAAAAAGGCGCAGCAGTACTTGGGGCTTGCCGTTGACGGTGTTGCGGGACCTTCCACCTGGAATGCACTGTTAAACGCTAACAGCGACGCGGGGGCTCTGTACACTGTCCAGTCCGGAGACACTTTGTGGTCGCTGTCGCAGCGTTGGGGTACCTCCGTCGACGATCTAGTTCGTGTTAACGAACTTTCTAACCCAGACAGTCTGCGGTTGGGACAACGGCTGCGCGTCCCAGGAAGTCTAGAAGGCCGCGAAGTGGAGGATCTCCATTGGAATACGGTCGATCGACTGTTTCCCAGGCATACCACAGCACTCATTACCGACGTCGAGACTGGCTATAGCTTCCGATTGTACCGTCATGGCGGCACAAATCACGCTGACGTGGAATTCCAAACAGCGGCAGACACGGCAGTGGCGCGACAGCTTTACGGGTCTTGGAGTTGGGACCGTCGTGCTGTGATCGTTCATCTGGGTGACCGCTTGGTCGCAGCTTCTATGAATGGATATCCCCATGGTGGGCAATCCATTCATGACAACAACTTCCCTGGACATGTCTGTCTTCATTTCCGAGGTAGCACTCTGCATCTGAATGGGTCCCTGGACCGAGACCATCAGGAGCGAGTTGAGAAAGCAGCCGATGTTCACTGGCCTTTACTTGACAATTAGACGCGAGTACGTACAGTAGTCGTCCAACCAGGCAACAACCAGGATAACAAAAGCGCCCCTCCATCACAGAGGGGCGCTTACCGTGTCTGGGCATAACAAGCAGCACGTCCTAACGGTCGAAGTACACCTGCTCTGCTTGGAAGAGAGACCATTGCGTGCAGATAGACCAATCTGGGATATTTCGCAGATCCTTTGAAGCGATCAGGACACCGGGCACTTCGCCAACGGTACCAATGCTGAAGAGATTCTCAGCCTGGATCTCTAAGATCTCCTGCCCAGCAGCGATGCGTTCTTCTTCATCCGGCGATTCCACTACCGTATCGTATAGACGAAATAGGTGCTGCACCAACTCCGGCGGCTCTTCTCCTTCTCGTCCTTCAGTAACGTACCAACGCTGCCACAGCGGACCGTAATTGATGCCGCCATCATGCGGTACATACCAAAAGAAAGGAACTCCCGGCCGTACTAGGTCTTCGTGCCAAACGGACATCACTGTTTCATTTGCCCCTTGACGCTCAAACCATAGCGCCGGGTCTATGACACGCATTGTTGCTTCGATGCCGAGATCTCTCCAATACTCAGTAACGAGCTCCGTTGTCGGGATTAGGTTTGCGTTCACCTCGAAAAACTCAACAGGTAACACGACCCGCTGCCCGTCGGGACGCAATCGCCAACCTTCAGAGTCTCTCTGATCTAAACCCATCTCATCCAACAGAGCGTTAGCCGTATCGGGATCGTAATCCGCATAGGCCGTACTAAACTCTGGGCGCCAAAACGGTGATCCATCGATATCGGTTGACTGACGTGGTGTGCCCATCCCAAAGAAAACCAATTGGTTAATTTCCTGTCGGTTAATCCCAAGTGATAGAGCCTGTCGGAATCGTTTGTCTTGTATTACAGAGCGCCAGGCAGGGTCGCTGTGGCTTAAGTTTGCAAAGTAATTGACTGGGTTAACTATCATAGTCGGAGGCAGAATACGAGTGTCGTAGCCGCCACGCTCTTCGTTTTCACGATAGAGGGGCAGATTCGTGATTGGCAGACCGCCAGCGCCGCCTTCATAGTCCACTTCGCCGGACAAAATCTTCATGGTGATCATCTCTTGATCCTGTACCAGTTCCATGCGAATACGATCAATATACGGCAGCTGGTTTCCAGCCGCGTCTACTTTCCAATAATATGGGTTGCGCTCGTAGATCGTGATTCCCGACGTCGTCGATGGCTGAACCACCCATGGGAAAAGGGTGGGATAGTCGGGATTCAGACCTCGAATCTGCCCAGCTCCAGGTGTGTTTTTCAAAAAGTACAGTTCACGCCACTCGTCAGGATCCAACCCTTCGGCCTGAAGGTAAGGTTGCAGTTCGTCCAAGCTCGTATAGTCAATATGCCACTGCTTCATGTAGTGAGCAGGCGATATCAGGTTAGGATAGTGACCGTAATGAATGGACTGCATCCGCAGAGGAAACAACCCATAGGAAGCGGCGAATTCAAGTATAAAAGTATAGTCATCGACGATGGTCAACTCGACGGGTTGTCCTCCGGGTCGCAGCCAACTGGGAAACACCGATGT
>SLOG01000005.1 GCA_007132635.1 Limnochordia bacterium | reverse complement strand
TTTGTTGCATGGGGGTTCAATATCGACACCTGGTTGATTTCTCCAATGGTCGAAGTTACAGATGGCATGTCTATTTCATTTTATTGGATGGGAAGCTATCATTGGAGCGTAGATCCTTTTCCACACGCGGAATTGATGGTCAAAGTATCGCCTGATGGAACAAACTGGACCGAGATATGGAACTGGCAGAATATCGGTGTGTGGGACAATTGGGTATGGCATCAGACAGTGTTGCCTTTGGATGGCTTGGTCGGACAGAATCTCCATTTTGCTATCCAATTGCTTGGTAACGACAATGCTGACACGCATTTGGATGCAGTGGTAATAGGTCCCGCAGGCAAGGGAGGAACATTTAAGATAACCGAAGCGCCTGTCGGTGTTGCTGAGGATGCAAAAGTAGCGCCTGTTCTGGCGGTTTCAAAAGCCGAAAAAGCCTTTGTAGGCTTCAACGTGTACCTGAATGGCGATCTGGTCGAAGAAGAGATCGCCCCGCAGGAGTTTTTGTTCGAAGACCTTGAGCCAGGTTCCTATACCGCCGGCGTTCAGTCGGTATACACCACGGGGTCGTCTGATATCGTGGAACTTGACTTCTCCCTGTACATGGGCGATGTTGCCTACTACAGGCACGGGGAAGACGATCTGCCGCTGCCCGGCATGCACCTCCGCCTGCTGGATGATCAGCAAGAAGTGGTGTCACACACACTGACAAATGCCGATGGCGTCTACCAGATGTTGCTGAGTGCGGAGGACCGCGGCTACCAGGCTTCCTACCTTGAGGTTGAAAGCCCGATGCCCCACGGGGGTCTTTCCGCAATTGACGCCCTTGCCGTTCAGCTGCGCGCCATTGACATCAATGTTGCCTATTGGAGTCCCCAGGATTTCCTCGACCATGTGGGCAATGTCTTCCATGGCGATGGCAACGTCACCGGACGGCCAAACACAAACGATGCCCTGTATGTGCAGCTTCGCAACGTGTTCCCCGAGGACTTTGACGCATTTGACCCTGGCAACTGGGCGTTCCTTTCCACCGGCGACAATGTGATCTTCGGCAACCCAGGCCATAGCGTTGGGCGCAGATCCCTGCCCGAGGATGTCTATGGTGGGTCGATCATCGCCAGAACCTACGGAGATGTACGCGGAAACTATGATCCGCTGGATGCAAAGGATGCAAGCCGTGTTGCAGTAGGTGGCCAGGATGTGCTGCTTGTAACGGAAGGAGAGGTCTTTGAACTGCCCGTGACACTGAAACAGGAGATGACATTTGCCGCCATGTTCCTGGATCTGTACTACGACACCGGAAAACTGGAAGTCCTGGATGTCCATTCCGAAATCCCCGACCTGATCTACGCCGTTGACAACGGGCACATTCGCGTGTCCTTTGCCGATGCTACATCTGTTCAGTCCGTTGCACCCGGACAGGAGCTTGTCGCCCTGGAAATGCGTACAGTAGCGCCCGTGCGGCCTGAAGACCGGCTGTTCTTCCAGGGAGATGCCACGGAGTTCGGCAATGCACTGGCCGAGCCCATCGGCGACTTTACTCTTTCCATCAGCGGGTTGGACAACACAATCGTTGGGGTACCCGACACTGATACGTCAGGCATTTCCCTTACTGCCTACCCCAATCCATTCCGCGATGAGCTGCATATGAGCTACCGGCTTGCCGAAGCCTCCGAGGTGCGCATCACCATTGTGAACGCAATGGGCGCCAAGGTTGCGGAAGTCGTTAACCGCGTCCAGGATGCAGGAATCCACCAGGTGGTATACCATCCTGAATCGGGAACCTTCCGCAGCGGTGTGTATTTCATCAGGATGGAGGTCGGCGCAGACGATGCCAGAACATACCAGGTATTGCGTATGCTATACATGGAATAGCAATGGATTTTTTAGCAAGCACCGGTCACCCGGTACCGGCGCTTGCTAAACTTTTTTTTCCATATTGGCATACAACTGACATATAATGCATATTTTTGCCACGAACAAAACCAAAATGATTATGAAAAAAGTACTGCTATTACTGTTTGTATTTTCCCTGGCACTTAATGTTCAGGGTCAGATGAGTGTAACCATTGGCGATGTAGAGCGCGGCGAAGGCACCATTTTTGTGCCCGTAGAGGCTGATTTCAGCGCGGGAATTTGCGCCTTTGACCTGTACATTAATTACGACCAGGATGTTTTAACGTTTACAGGGATAGCCAAACCGGCGGATCTGCCCGGAGACCAAATCCAGTTCAACGAAGTAACACCCTCCCAGGCGAAGATATCGTGGTTTGACTTTTCGGACGAAGGAACAACATTTGCAGGAAAGTTGCTTTACCTTGGCTTTACAAACCATGGAGGTGATACCGACATTGATTTTGATGCCGCTACCGAGTTTGGCGACTGTGACGGTCTGGCTGTACCGCCCGGGGATGTTACCCTGACCGGCGGATCGGTAACAACTGTGCCCGTGCCCCTGGGAAGCTGGGCGCTGATCATCGGCGCAGGCCTGATCCTGTTCTTTGTGGTACTTCGTGCCACCCGCACAATCTGACAAACAATACCCCGTGTCCGCATTCCGGACACCAAACAAGGCATTGTAACAAATACAGGCTGTTGTTCATCACGGCGAATAACCGTGGAGAATAACGGCCTGTGTTGTATTACATTATATCCAAAAGAAACAAGAAAAAATGACGGGAAAGCGGGCACTTGGGGCCTTATGGAACTATCATGTTCATTATCACAGGAATTACATTTGTTAAATAATTTTGCATTTAATAAATGCAAATTTTTTAAAACCAATGTTTTTCCTGTGAACAAAATATCTTTTTAAGCTTCACAATAATTCTCCCC
>SLOG01000063.1 GCA_007132635.1 Limnochordia bacterium | reverse complement strand
TGACTGAGCCGGATCGACGCGAACCTTTGACCAATTCGCGCGAACAGCCGGTGTTCGGCCCTCTGATGAAAAACCGTGCCGTACTGGTCATGACATTGGGCATGGTCTCAGTCACCATCATACTGGGAGCCATCAATGCGTTTCTCCCGCTGCATGCCGTCCGCATGGGCATCGAGAACCCGGGAGGATTCTTCACCGCCTTCGCCTTACTCTTTATGGCCGGTGGTGCCACGTCTGGACAGCTTTCCGACAGTATCGGGCGCCGGGCCGTGGTACTGCCTGCTTTTCTGCTTGTAAGTGCAGGCGCGGTGATGTTGGCGGCGGCCGGCAGCTATGTTGCGCTCTTAATGGCAGCGCTGTTCATAGGCCTGGGATTTTCCAGTGTCATCACCGTACTGCTCGCGTACGTAATGGACAAAACCGGAGAACACCAGCGTTCGCAGGCCATTTCGCTGTACAACAACGCGTTTGATGTCGGCCTGTCGGCGGGTGCTATGGGTTTGGGCTTCTTGGCCGCCTTGTCGTTTCCCCTTTTGTGGTCGGTCCTCGCTGTATTCGCTTTAATTGGTTTCCTGCTGTCTCTGCGGCTTATGTGAGCTGCAGTACATACCATTATGTGTGTTCGAGAGGAGCGATAGTTCGTGAACAAACACTATGACGTTGGCGCGTTTATCTGGCCCGCTTACCAGGACGACCCGCGGGCCAGGATTTTCTGGCCGCAAGGCATGGGTGAGTGGCAGAGCGTCATGAGCAATACACCCAAATTTGCTGGCCACGATCAGCCACGACGTCCCCTGTGGGGGTACCAGAATGAAGCCGATCCCTATGTCATGGAGATGCAGATCGCCGCGGCTGCAGACCACGGCGTTAACGTGTTTATCTATGATTGGTACTGGTACGATCGTCGCCCGTTTCTGGAGAACTGCCTCAACAACGGGTTTCTAAAGGCCCAAAATAATCATCGGATGAAGTTCTGTTTGATGTGGGCAAACCACGACGCTGTAACCGTCTGGGACAAACGGCTGTCCGACCAAGGCGAACAGCTCGTCTGGCACGGAAGCGTCGACAGGCACGAATTCGAGCGCGCCTGCCTGCGGGTGATCCGCCAGTATTTCGACCACCCGAGTTACTACCGCATAGACGGGAAACCCGTCTTTCAGCTGTATGATCTGGATACGCTGATCCGCGGCCTAGGCGGACCCGATGCAGCGGCAGATGCGCTGGACTGGTTCCGAAACGCTGCTGTCAAGGCTGGACACGCCGGCCTTCACCTGCAGGCTATCCTGCGGCGGCACATGGAGTTTAACGTGACCGGGATCACCGGAGACAACGTCGGCACCCAGCAGGAAATCATCGAAAAACTTGGTTTCGACGGTCTCACGCATTACCAGTTCTGCCATTTCACCAGTATCGATGACGACTATGAAGCGATAGTTGAACGCGTGGTCGATGAATGGCAACGAGTGGCTGCTGACTTTTCGATCCCGTACTTTCCTCACGTGTCGGTAGGTTGGGACAATAACCCGCGGTTCCAGAGATTTCGGCCCGGGATTGTGAAAAACAACACGCCGAAGAATTTCGCAAAGGCGCTGCAGCATGCGAAACGCTTTGTGGACATGAACCCGAACCAGACGCCCTTTGTCACCCTCAACAGCTGGAACGAATGGACCGAAACCAGCTATCTGCAGCCCGACGACAAGTACGGTTACGGTTATCTTGAGGCAGTCAAGCGCGTGTTTGGATAGGATGCTGCTCGAAGACCCTCGATCGCTGCAGCACCATACAACATTCAGACGTATTCTGCCCAGCTATCAATCCACGGTCGCTCGCCGCGATCCGCTTTGAGAAACTCGACAACCGCCGCAATCAGCTCCTGTCCGGCCCGAAACTGGGGATATTCCATGAGTTCGTGGTGCGGCTGCACGTGAGGGTGCTTCACTGCTTCTGTGAGATAGCCAGCTACTAGACCGCCGGCGTTACGGCCTAAGCGAGTGGTGTCCAGATAGGTGTGCAGCCACTTGTCATGGGGATAAGGACGTTCATCCAACAGATACGCCAAGTGGCACCACAGGCGCAGGATCTTGGCGGTGTGCAGGGAGACGGCCACGGCATCAGCGCGGCGCAGGGGCTGCATCAACCAATTTTGCGTGAGCTGCAGCTGCAGATAGGCCTCCTTGATGTGGATCTCGGGCTCCCGGAAAAGCCCCTGCATCCCCGCTTCCACCGCGTGAGCAAAACGCTGGCCGGGATCGTGCAGGGCTATGGCGCCGGAAAACTCCCAGGCATTGGGAAAGTCGGCAGCTGCAAAATAGCCCTGCAGATCACGTATAGCCTCCAAGTGGTAGTGGCCTACCCAGTTGTCTAGAGGGAGGAAAAAACCATCTTGACGAGGCGAAAGCCCAGCCTGCCAGTAGGCGTGGGCAATCCGCGGTGCGGCATCATCCTCGGCAAACAATACGAAGTCTACATCGGAGTACTGGTCAGCACGGCCTCGGGCCGTGCTTCCTTTGAGTACGACGCTAATCGCCTGCCAGTACTCTTTTAGTACCACGTGCTGCGAAAGCTCAGCGCACAGTGCCTGGGCCTTCTGGCGCAGTTCTTGCGTTCGTTGAGTAGGCAAAACACAAAACCTCCCGAATCCGCAGCTGTATCCATCATCACCGTCTGTCTGCAGAAGCCGACGACCGGCGATATAGCGCCTCCTGTCAGTCGATGGCACCAACACTAACGGCTGCAATGGTCTCCGGTGCCAAATCCGCGCCGCCGTAGACTATTATCTTCCGTTTTTCGCCAGGCAGGAGGTCAAAAAAGTGATCCGACAGACGCAGATCATCAGGAACCGACAGGTGCACAGCATGGGCAAACCGCTCACTGCCCACCACGATGTGGAGGTCATCGCCTTTGGGTTCCAGCGACCGGATGTCCACAGGGACTTCAGAGATGCCGGTTTCCCGTAATCGGCAGTGACGCCAGCTCACCGGCTCTAGCAGTTGAGTCTCCGCAGGCACCGCCACCACCGTCCCAGATCGCAGACGCTCGTTGGTCGGCACCGGTACTGATCCGACCACGGCTTTACTGCGAGGCGCCACGCTGTACTGGACGTCGTTCAGCGAAGCCCGCTCGCCGTCGTAGCTCATGTATCCTAACTTGACACTACCTTCCAGCGGTTCGTCGGTGTCATTGAGAAGCAGCAGCACGACCTCATCGTCACTTCCTCCAAACGCCTGACCGCCACGGCGAAGCACCAGCCTGACCGGCTGGAGACAGCGCTTAACGTTATAGTAGCTTCCTTTGCGCCGCAGATAGTAGTCGATGATTGTCCAGCCGTTTTCACCCCATGTATCGTTATACATCCAATGAATCCCGCCCATCGTCTGCTCGTTGGCCCGCAGAGACTCTAGCGAGTAACCCAGATTAAGCCCTTGGCACAGGGCGCCGTAGAGAATATAGTCTTCTAGACTCAAACCGCTCGGGTCACCATAGTGTTCCTGGATGCTGAAGTTCACTCGCGGTTTGTTGTAGAAGGTATTCGTATGCTCATGCCCGACCTCACTGTACAGATCCGGATCCTTAGACCCCATATACTGCCGCGTACTAGTCAGGCAGCAGGGCCCGCCGTACCCGTATTCAGAGTTGAAAATGGGTATGTCGATACTGTCCCAGTACTCAGGGCAAGACCAATACTCTTCCTCGGGACGCATGACCACCCAGTGGTGATCGTCACCCTCATCGGGAGCGTTGACCCGACCCTGGCCTCCGTAGGGCGAGGTTGGCCAATACGGAACATGAGAACTCAGTTCATGAACCATCCGCGGGAGCATCTCGTGGTAGAGGCTCCATCCGGGATCGCGATGCCCGTCGAACACCGACCACGGGTAAATGCTAGATACCTCGTTGTTGCCGCACCACAGGAGCAGACAGGTGCGGCTGCGGAGACGGCGAATCTGGTATTCCGCCTCCAAGGCAAATTCTCGCCAAAACCAGCCTTCATGGGCGGGAAGCGGCGCACAGGCAGACATAAAGTCCTGCCAGACCAGTACACCCAGCCGGTCGCACGCGTCGTAGAAAGCATCCCGTTCGTAGCGTCCGCCGCCCCAGATCCGCAGGCAGTTGAAATTCGCTTCTGCTGCTTCCTCCACCAACCGTGTCAGCTTCTTGCTCGTTATCCGGCCGTACAGAGAATCACTGGGCACCCAATTGCCGCCTTTCAAAAAGATCGGAACACCGTTCACTCGAAAGGCAAACCGGCCTCGCTCCGTGTCCAGTGTCACGGTCCGCAAACCCCATCGCATGGGCTGTGCCTCTGCCCGTTCTTCTCCCGCTGCCACTGTCAGTGAGACTGTATACAGATGCTGTGCCCCACTGCCGCGAGGCCACCAAAGACGTGGATTCTCCACTGGTACAGACAGAGAAAAGTAAGTCAGCCCACTCTGGATAAAGACATCGTCCAGCGTCTGCGACTGCACCGCACCCGACTCATCCTCGAGCGTTACCGTGATATCGCCGCGAGCAGAGTCAATCAACGTATCGTAGGACACAGCAGCGTCCACATGCACGAAAGCTTTCTCGTCTGTAAGTTCGGCCGCTAGCTTAACGTCAACAACCTCCAACTTCCGGCAAGGCCTAAGGCACGAACCATCGCTGGTTATCCCGCATGTCGGCAGATGCGGACCCCAATCCCAACCCCACACATAAGCCGGTTTGCGCAGGAAGATACGCTGCTTCTCCCCGCGTTCAGGGTACCCCCGCCCTTCCTCCGTGGGTACACCTTCGAGCAGGGGAAAGTCCGGGTAGCGGCCAATTTGGTCAAGGCCCGTCGTAAGGCGCACAAGGATCACGTTTTCTTCGCCGACCACAAGCTGATCTTTTACCCGCGCGCAGAATGGGTAAAAGACGGAAGCATGGTGACCAAGGTAGACCCCATTCAGCCAAATGTCTGCGTGTACGTCCAAGCCGTCCAAGCAGAGTTCCACCTCAGGCAGCGTCTCCCAATCATTAGGAATAGAGACCCGCCGCCGGAACCACCAAGACCGCTCCTTCACCCAGCCGAACTCGCGGAAATTGAGGCCAACGAGTGGTTCGGGCATACGGCCAGCCTGAACCAAACTGTCATTGACATCTCCCGGCACCATGCCGACGAAACTAGCCTCGGCCTCCATGATCGCAGGCATCTCCCCCACTCCGTGGGACAGCGGGCGCTCGATTATCTCCCACTCTCCATTGAGTCCCAGAACGTCCATAAGTCAGCCCCCTCCAATATCGTGGTTATCTGCCTTCAATGTTCCCGATCGTCCAACCTTTTCCTCCCCAAACGCGCAAACGCTCGAACGAGACGCAGTCCACCTTTTAGCTTATTATTAAGAAATTTTCACTTATTTTATTGACAGAATATTTGAATTGGTGTATGCTTGGATTGCATGCAAAGCGGGGCCCCAACATACCATTGACTCTAGGAGGTCGTTACTTATGAAACGAAAACTAACCGCTGTTCTGTTGATCTGTCTGGCCGTCATGGCCCTGTCCATTCCGACTATGGCCCACGAAACACCGTTTGGAGACGATGTCCAACCGCTGACAGAAGCCGAAATGCAGTCAGTCGAAGGCGAATTCAAGACGATCGCTTTTGCCGCCGTTGCGGGCTCCGTAATGAGCACGACCAGCTATTTTGTCACGACACCGCGGTCCCGCTGGAGCATGTCCGGCGCCGCTCGCAGTGCCTTGGCTGGCGCCGTGACCGGAGCCATGGGCTTCTCGCTCGCCAGATAAACACTTCGGCAGAAAGCCTTTCGGGATGGATGATCCGCTCGTCTTCCCGAAGGGCTTCTGCTCTCAACAGCTAAGCCAAGAAAGGGGTTTTCCTTATGATAGGCGCAGAAAACGCAGCGCATTGGTTCGTCTTTTCCGGTACTGCTCTGTTGTATACGTACATTGTGGCTGAAGTCAACCGTTACCGAATTATGACTGCCCTAATCGGAGGAGCAGCCATGGCGTTTCTAGCTGCACTTTTCCCTGCAACCGCTGTTGCAATACCGCGTCTAGCCGTTCAGGGACTGGTTAGCGGGCTGCTTTATGGAGGTGTCCAGTGGAAACTCTTCCAGAAACCCGTGTTTGAATCCGCGGTCAGCGGTATCTTCTTCGGCACTTGGTTGACACTATTAACCCTCTTTCGGTGATCGAGGAAGGCGTTGATTTTCTCTGCTTGTCTACGGACGAGGGCATCACAGCACCTCGTATACCTAGTATTTAAGGCCAACGCGGTGAACCGGCACTCGTCAAAATCGCGAAAATCGACAGCCTTCTAAGAACGAAAGTCCCCTTCCCATTACCCCGGGGAGGTGATATAATGATAATAGTTAGCACATATATCGGCTCTGCCTAGGCATACACGAAGACCGAAAAGCCCTACATTGACCTGGCAGAACCATCGAGGAGATGAGCATATGGTGGCTAGAGTTATTCTGCTTCTCAGCCTAGCTTTCACCCTCTTAGCCTGGGGAGGGAGTGTAAGCGCTGAGCCCCCGAACATCGCCACAGCCACGTTCGCCTTTGGCTGATTCTGGGGTCCCGATGCCCAGTTTGGGCATTTAGACGGTGTTATACGGACTCGCGTCGGTTACGCTGGCGGTAAAACAGCCGATCCAACGTATCGAAGAATTGGCGACCACATCGAAACTCTGCAGGTAGATTTCGATCCCTCCATCATTTCCTATCAGGAATTAATGGACCTTTTCTGGTCGTCTCACGATCCGACGCGGCAGGGCTTTTCGCGGCAGTACATGTCAGCCCTGTTTTACCATGACGAAGCACAAAAGGAACTGGCTTTACAAGCTATCGAAATGCTCAAAGAAGAGTATGGCCGCCCGATTGTCACCGAGCTTCTGCCGGCAGAGCCTTTCTATATCGCGGAAGACTACCATCAAAAGTACTATCTGCAGGCACGTTCCGACGTCATGGCCATTCTTGAACAAGTGTTTCCTGATTTCGAGGCATTCAATGATTCCACTCTGGCAGCGCGGCTAAACGGCTATTTCGGCCGCTACCCAAACGTACCAGGGATCTACGAGGCGGTCGAGCAGTTAGATCTGCCTGACGACCTAGCACAAGAACTGCTTCGCCGATTCTGACAAGACAAGAACCCCCTATCGCCTGCGTTTACGGTGATAGGGGGTTCTTGTCTTTGCATGGCCGTTACTCTAGGGCAGCCTCCGCCATGGCTGCACAATTCTCAGCGGGAACGTTTGGCAGAAGCGCTTCATGACTGGGACTGACAATAAAGCGTTCACCGAACAGATCCCGCAGACGATATACCTCGTCGCGGATATCCTGCGGCGAACCATTGACCAGCAGATCCTGCGTATCAACGCCGCCGACAAATGTGATCTTGCCTTTAAACTCCCGGGCCAAGCGTTCAGCTTCCATGTTGGCAGCCCGGGCCTGCAGGGGATGCAGCGCATCCACACCGGCATCGATTAGACTTGGAATCACTCGGTAAATCGAACCACAGCTATGAAGCATGACAGGGAGGTCAAAGGACTTGGCCTGATCCACGAGTTTCCGAAAGTAGGGCATAACAAAACGATGGAACATGTCAGGACTGATCATGAGATCCAACTGGCTGCCGAAGTCATTGCCAAAGAAAAACGCATCAATCTGATCGCCGGCTGCGCGGAAAATCTGTTCATTTGCCGCCAAGTAGTAGTTGACGACATGGTCCGTCACGGCCTCTACAATCTCGGGCTGTGAGTGCATCTTGATAAAATAGTTTTCCATGCCGAAGTAATCCGCGACAATATGATAGAAGCAGCTCCAGCTTCCGCCAAACCGCATGTATTTCTCATGCCGGTTAAGTGCCGTTTTGAGACTGGCAAGGTCCAGATACTTCGGGTCCGGCCATGGATGGGCTTCCACCTCCGCAATCGAATCGGTGTCCGCGAAAACGCCATGCTGACCATGCGATCTTCGCTCTTTGCCGCCATAGATGTCAAACATGGGACCACCTTCTGGGTGCCGATAGAACATGTCCGCCATTACCCAGCGGCAGTCGTCCTTAAGGAGCTGACGCACCCCTTCGAATTCGTCGACGCCAAAATGTTCGCAGTACAGGCGATCCGTATCCGAATGTGGCTGGCCCAGCCACAAACCAACCCGCTCGCCCGGGCCTCCCGTGAAAAACTTGAGTACTGCCTCTTGACTTGTCATAAACGTATAACCTCCTTGTCTGGATACAACTAAAGTTTAGCTAAAACTGCTTCTGTAAACGCTTCAGTGCTCGCTGTACCGCCTAGATCACCTGTTACAGTTTGTCCTTCAGCGATCACGGCAGTGATGGCACGCTCCATCCGCTGAGCCGCGGTAGCTTCGTCCAAGTGTTTGAGGAGATGCATTCCCGAAAGCATCATCGCCGTTGGATTGGCCTTATTCTGCCCAGCGATATCGGGCGCACTGCCGTGAACAGCTTCGAAAACAGCGTAGTTGTGCCCGAAATTAGCTCCTGGCACAACACCGAGGCCACCCACCAAACCAGCGCAGAGATCGGAGATGATGTCGCCGTACAGGTTCGGCATAACCAGAACATCGTACTCCTCGGGCGCCTGTACCAAACGCATACACATGGCATCCACTATCATATCATCAAACTCGATGTCGGGGTAGTCTTTGGCCAGCCCACGCGCTGTTTCCAAAAACATCCCGTCCGTGCACTTCATGATATTGGCCTTGTGCACCGCCGTAACCCGACGTCTTCCTTCTCGCAGTGCGTATTGAAACGCGAAGCGAACAATGCGCTCGCATCCTTTGCGGGTGAAAATCTTGATGCTTTGAGCAACATCATCACCAACCATATATTCGACGCCAGCATACAGATCCTCTGTGTTTTCCCGAACTATGACAAGGTCAATATCAGTATATCGAGTGGGGATGCCGGGGTACACCTTGGCCGGGCGCACGTTCGCATAGAGATCTAATTCCTTGCGAAGGGCCACATTGACGCTGCGAAAACCAACGCCGACCGGGGTTGTGATTGGCCCCTTCAAGGCGACTCGGTTCTTCCGGATTGAGGTCAAGACCGAATCCGGCAGCGGTGTGCCGTGCTCCTTGATGACACCGCCCCCGGCTTCCTGCACATCCCACTGAATGCGAACGCCCGTAGCATCAACCAGTCGCTGCGTGGCAAGAGCCACTTCCGGTCCGATACCGTCTCCTGGAATTAGCGTAACTGGATACATAATCGTCAACCTCGCTTGTAAGGAGTAGTTTTCTGCTAAATGCTTGCTATCAACAGCATGCTGTGCCATACTTCTGATAAAGAAATGAACAAAAGGATGTGTAGACTATGCAGTACAAGACAATCACGGGTACAGATCTACGCGTGTCTGCCGTGGCCTTAGGCCTCGCCAACATCGGGGTGCGATATTCAGAACCCGCAGGATTCAAGCTGCTAGACGCCTTCAAGGCCGCCGGGGGGACCTTCCTGGATACAGCTGCTGTCTACTCCGATTGGCAGCCCGGAGAAACACGCCGCTCCGAGCGTATTCTTGGTGACTGGCTGCAGTCCCGCCGCTGCCGCAAGGAGATGATCATTGCTACCAAAGGCGGGCATCCCCACCTCCAGAACATGGGAAAGTCCCGTCTCAGCCGCCGTGAGTTAACCGAGGATGTAGGCGGAAGTCTCCAGTCGCTGCAGATAGACTGTATCGACCTCTACTATCTCCACCGTGACGACCCTGCGATTCCGGCAGAGGATATACTAGCGACGCTGGAAACCTTTGTCAAAGAAGGCAAAATCCGCTGGTATGCGTGTTCCAATTGGACAACGAATCGCATTGCAGAAGCCGCGTCCGCTGCCGACACCCATGGTTGGACGGGATTTCGCGCCAACCAAATGCTGTGGAACTTCGGTTCACGCCACATGACACCACCTGCAGATCCAACCCTAGTCCGTATGGATGCCTCCATGCACGCCTATCACAAAGAGACCCAACTCACAGCCATACCGTTTACCTCCCAAGCGCAGGGCTTTTTTAGTAAGCTGGTATCAGAAACCGATGACACGCCTCTAGACACCCCCTACGCGACGCCTGATAACAAACGCCGATTCGACGAGCTGCAGACGCTTAGCCCGCAGACGAAAGCCTCTTCGGCGGCCCTAGTTCTCGGATTCCTCATAGCGCAGCCGTTTCCGACAATCCCCATCGTCGGCTGCAGAACCATCGGACAGCTGCAGGACAGCCTCACAGCTCTGTCGCTCAACGAAGATTCACTGCGGGCGCTCCGCGATATCGCCGACTGGTAAGCGAAAGGAGACACTTACCCTTGGACATCAAACTTGCACCTTCACTCATGTGCGCCGATCTGACGCATTTGGCCGCCGACCTAGAAGCGTTAGAGGCAGCCAAAGCTGATTACCTGCATCTCGACATCATGGACGGCCAGTTCGTGCCCAACTTCACGCTCGGCCCGGACTTTCTCAAGGCTGTCCGTTCCATTTCCAGCTTACCCGTTGACATCCATCTGATGGTCGAGCGGCCGGAACTCCATCTGCAGCTTTTCGACCCGCAGCCTGGGGACATCGTCTGCGTCCACCAAGAAGCGACGTATCACCTGCAGCGCCTGCTGCAGACGATTCGTGACCTAGGCGCCAAACCCGCTGTCGCACTCAATCCCGCCACGCCGATCCATATGCTTGAACATGTTCTTGAAGACCTAGATATGGTGCTTATCATGACGGTCAACCCGGGATACGCAGGGCAGAAATTAGTGCCGGCCTCGCTGCCCAAGATCCGCGCCATGCGCCAACTGCTGGACGGCGCCAATCCGGACGCCGAGATCGAAGTGGACGGCAATGTTTCGTTCGCCAACGCCTCTCGCATGGGGGAAGCGGGAGCCAACATCTTCGTCGGCGGTTCATCCAGTATTTTCCATCCCGGATTCACCATCGACGAAGCCATGGCCAAGCTCCGCGGCTGTGTTATTTTTCCGTGACAATGCGGTGAGTGTCTCCGGGCTCTAGGCGAAGCTGCTGTCTGAGAATGCTCACAGAGAGGCCACCAAGTCTTGGGTTTCGGTGACCAGATCGCGCCACGCGTCGCGAGTGTAATCCGGGCCGAAATCAAAGGGAGGCGTTTCGATACAGGCGG
>SLOG01000432.1 GCA_007132635.1 Limnochordia bacterium | reverse complement strand
CTATCTAGGGGCCATTAGTGAACAGGAACTCCAGTGGTATGGCAATACCTATAGTGGGTCTGACTTGGTTGGCAAGTCGGGAATTGAGAAGCTGTATGAAACCGAACTGCGGGGTCTTCCAGGGAGTATGACTGTGGAGGTCAATGCATTGAGTCGTCCGATACGAGTGGTGGGCTCCGTGGACCCGGTGCCTGGCCACAATTTGGTTTTGGCGATTGACCAGCGGCTGCAGACAGCCGCCGAGCAGGCTTTTTTGGAGCACACGGCCACCATTCGCGAGACGTACCCTAATGCCTACAATGGCTCTGTGATTGCCATGGATCCACGCACGGGTGAGGTGCTGGCTTTGGTCAGTGTGCCGGGGTATGAGGTGAATAAGCTGCTGGAGCCTAGTAGTCGGAACGCCTACTACCGAGAACTCATCAGTGATCCTCGACAGCCTTTTTTCAACCGAGCGATCCAGGGCCAGTATGGCCCTGGGAGTTCGTTTAAACCGTTTACCGCCGTAGCCATCCTCGAGGAAGGCGTTACGACCGCTGACGAGATCTTTAATGCTACCGGTACGTCTCGCCATGGCGTCAGGGACTGGGTGATCACGCAGGGCCTTGCACCGTTTGGCCGTCTCGACATGATAGAGGCATTGGCCATGTCCAGTAATCACTATTTCGCAGAGTTTGGAGCCCAAACAGGGATCGACCGACTGAGCGAATGGAATCGCGCGTTTGGCTTCGGAAGCCCGACAGGAATCCGGACACAGCCGCCGGAGAGTCTCGGCTTGGTTCCGGACCGAGAATGGAAGCGCGAACGCTTCGCTGGACGCGAGGCCTACGAACAGGTTTGGTATCCCTCGGATACGGAGCAGGTATCAATTGGGCAGGGGTTTATTACGGTGACTCCTATCCAGATGGCTGTTGGTTACAGTGCGGTAGCCAACCGCGGTTCGGTATATCGCCCAACGTTGGTAAGAGAAGTGCATAGTCCGGAAGGCGACGTTGTGTCGCGCCATGAGCCTGACCTGATGTTTAAGATGAACGTTGCTGAGAGCACTTGGGACGCGGTAATCGCTGGTATGCAGCAGGTTATCACGCATCGACGAGGAACAGCTCGCACTGCCTTTACAGACTTTCCCCTGACTGTAGGCGGCAAGACGGGGAGCTATGAGATTCCGGGGCGGGATGCCCATGGATGGTTTGGCGCGTTTGCTCCGGCGGAGGCTCCCGAACTAGTCGTGGTGGTTGTTGTTGAGCACGGTGGCGGTGGCGGCAGCGGGGCTGCTCCCATCGCTCGACGCGTGTTTGATACCTTTTTCGGCTTTGACGAAGAAGACTCTGAGGAGGATCCGGAGGTCGAAGCAGGAGAAGCTGGTTAGAGTGACGAAACAGCCTTTTATGGCAGTTGACAAGGTAAGGAGCTGGTACGTTGTGAGCAGAGATGCCTTTGTGATTAAGGGTACTCGAAAAGGACTGTCCCTTACAATTGCCGACGATGCGGAGATCAGTGAGGTTATAGACCAGCTGCGCCAAAAACTGGAGTCAGCTCGTGATTTTTTTGGCGGGGCGGCCGTGCACATTCAACCGATAGAGAGAACAATGGCCCCGGAAGAACGGGCCGCACTACAGCGCACTATTGAAGATTTCGGGATGATTTTGGCCGACGATGAGCCTGAGCCATCCGTGGAGACGGGAGTGCGAGAGTCCAGCGCGCCGGAGCGGGAATTCGGTATTGGCGATCAGGCACTGGTGATTCGCCGGACACTGCGTTCCGGCCAGACTGTAGAACATGATGGAAGCATTGTCATCATGGGCGATGTGAATGCTGGCGCTGAGGTCATCTGTTCAGGCGACATCATTGTGCTGGGTTCTCTCCGAGGCATGGCTCATGCTGGATGCAGCGGCAATTCGGAGGCCGTTGTGCTGGCATTTCGTCTGCAGCCTACCCAGCTGCGAGTGGCCAACGTGATTACTCGTGCACCGGATGGGGCCGTACTGCGTCCGAAGGGACCGGAAATCGCCCGCGTTAAGAACAAAACGATTCATATCAGTGCATACGGAAGGTAAAGGATGCAGGGAGGTATATCCATGGGGAAAGCAATCGTGATAACCAGCGGCAAAGGAGGGGTTGGTAAGACCACTACAACCGCAAATATCGGCACTGGATTGGCTCAATTAGATCGGAAGGTCTGCCTCATTGACGCCGATATCGGATTGCGAAATCTCGATGTAGTGCTGGGTTTGGAAAACCGCATCGTGTATGATCTGGTCGACGTTGTAGAAGGGACATGCCGACTTCGACAGGCGATCATTAAAGATAAACGCTTGGAGGGTCTATACCTTTTACCCGCCGCCCAGACGCGCGAGAAGGATGCCGTATCGCCTGACCAAATGCGGCAGTTGGTAGGAGATTTGAAGAAAGAATTTGACTATGTGATCGTGGACTGCCCCGCTGGAATCGAACAGGGGTTTAAAAACGCAATTGCGGGAGCTGATATGGCGGTAATCGTAAGCACGCCGGAAGTATCCGCCGTAAGGGATGCCGATAGAATTGTCGGCCTCCTCGAAGCCGCCGAGCTTTACGATCCGTTTCTCATCATCAACCGGATGCGTGCTGATATGGTGCGCAAGGGCGATATGATGAGTATTCAAGACACTATTGACATACTGGCGATTCCCCTTTTGGGCGTCGTACCGGACGATGAAGGCATTATCATATCGACAAACCGCGGTGAACCGGTGGTGGGCGATAAAAAGTCTCGCTCGGGGCAGGCATACCGGAATATCTGCCGGCGCTTAGAAGGGGTTGAGGTGCCGTTCATGGACCTCAATGACGAAGGCGTAGTTGGTCG
>SLOG01000414.1 GCA_007132635.1 Limnochordia bacterium | reverse complement strand
TACTTATCATTGTACTGGGTACTGGTGCCATGGGCGTTGATGTAGCTCACATCCTCTACGGTCAATCCCGCATCGATCAGCGCCTCCTGCATTGCCCGCTGCGCACCTTCTCCTTGAGGCGCTGGAGAGGTCATGTGGTAAGCATCCCCTGACGCCCCATACCCGGCAACTTCGCCATAGATAAAGGCACCTCGCGACTGGGCATGATCAAGAGCTTCTAACAGAAGCACACAAGCTCCTTCAGCCATGACAAAGCCGTCTCTGTCGCGATCAAACGGCCGACTGGCCTTGCTCGGTTGGTCATTGCGAGTCGATAATGCCCGTGCTGCGACAAAGCCGGCCAAACCCAACGGCGTAATCGCTGCTTCAGCGCCGCCAGCCAAAATTGCATCTGCGTTGCCGCGGGCCACAACTCGAAAAGCCTCACCTATCGAGTGAGTGCCTGACGCGCACGCGGTTACAGTGCAGGTGTTTGGCCCCTTAGCCCCTGTTTGTATCGCGATCTGTCCGCTAGCCATGTCAGGAATCAGCATTGGAACAAAAAAAGGACTGATCCGTGACGGACCGCGCTCGATTAACACGCGAGCCTGATCCTCGATCGTCTGGATGCCGCCGATACCCGATCCGACCATGACTCCCACACGAGGCGCGTTTGATTCGTTGATGGCAAATCCCGCGTCAGTCAAACACTGCTGGGCTGCTGCCACAGCAAAATGGCAGAAACGGTCCATGCGACGAGCATCCCTTCGATCCATGTAATCCGTCGGTTCAAAGTCATTGACTTCAGCCCCAATACGGACGGCATAATCGGATGTGTCAAATCTCTCCAACTGCTGAATTCCGGAGCGGCCTTGCAGCAGACCGTCCCACATAACTTCTTTGGTCCCCAGGGGAGAGATGACTCCAACCCCCGTCACCACTACTCTTCTTTCCATTCTCTCCACCTCACGCTATCCTTAACGAAAGAGAGTCCGAAAGGACCCTCTGCTCTACATTTGACCTTGAATGTACTGCACGGCATCGCCCACCGTCGCAATTTTCTCAGCATCTTCATCCGGAATCTTTAGATCAAACTCTTCTTCCATTGCCATGACCAATTCGACAACGTCAAGCGAATCGGCGCCAAGATCATCCACAAACGAAGCCTGCATGGTCACACTGCCCTCATCGACACCCAACTGATCAACAATAATCTCTTTGACCTTATCAAGGATTTCCAAGTATTCTCCTCCTCCAGTGATTAATCGCTCCAACAGCTGCATCTATATTACCAGACCGCCGTCAACATGGATCGTTTGGCCTGTAATATACCGGTTCCTGTCCGACGCCAGGAAATGAACCAAATCGGCAACATCCTGTGGAGTGCCTGTGCGCCCCAAAGGAATCTGCTGCAGAATGGCTTCTCGATGTTTGTCGGCCATGGCCTCAGTCATGTCAGTCTCAATATAACCAGGCGCCACAGCATTTACCAAAATACCTCTTTGAGCTGTTTCTCTAGCCAGCGCTTTCGTGAAACCAATGAGTCCGGCCTTTGAGGCGGCATAGTTTGTTTGGCCTGCATTCCCGGTGACACCTATGACTGAAGAGATGTTGACAATGTGTCCACTCCTCTGCTTCATCATGGATCGAATCGCCGCTCTGCAGAGGTAGAAAGCGCCGGACAGATTTGTCCGCAGGACATCATTCCAGTCATTGTCGGGCATGCGCATCAAAAACCCGTCCCGAGTGATCCCGGCATTATTTACCAGGATGTCGATACGGCCCCAGGAATCGAGAGCCGTCTTCACCAGCCCAGCTGCGGCATCCGGATCAGCAATATCAGCCTTCACGGTCACCACCCCAGACTGCTCCCAATCCTTCAACCTGGCGGCATCACGGCCGCAAACAACCAGAGAGGCACCATCAGCCTGAAGACGCTCGGCAATCGCTCGGCCAATACCACGGGTTGCTCCCGTCACGACAGCCACTTTGTCTATCATACTCATGCTACTACAACCCCTTTACCTTAAGCAAGAGTCAACCCGGATATTCTTGGTGATTCGCTTCACCATAGGTCCCAAAACCGCCTTTGGGCTCATTTCAACAAAGTCATCAACTCCCAACTCCACTGCCAGTTCGACATTTTCTACCCAACGAACGGGATTAACCAGTTGGTCCGCCAGCTCTTGACGCAGTTCTGCGGCCGTGGTAAGAACCGTATTGTTAACGTTGCCGATTATTGGCACTTTGGGATCATTTAGCGAGATCGTACTCAAAAACTCGGCGAATTCACGCGCAGCTTTCTGCATCAAAACTGAGTGAAAAGGACCACTGACAGCTAAGGGGACAGCTCGCCTTCCTCCAGCGGCCAAAGCCAGCTCAGCTGCTCGCGCTACCGCCTTCTGCTCACCACTGATGACGATCTGCCCCGGAGCGTTGAAATTCGCTGGCACAACGCAGCCGACACTGGAAGCCGCTTCACAGACAGAAGCCACCTGCCCGGAGGTTAAGCCAATAACCGCCATCATCGAACCCTCAGCGGGGCAGTCCGCCATTATAGCCCCACGGCGTTCGGCAGTTCGCACGGCGTCGGGAAATGCAAGAGAACCGGCCGCCGCCGCTGCAGTGACTTCCCCGAGACTGTGGCCCATAAGGAAATCCGGCCGCTGCTCACTTCGCCAGGTGTGCCATAGGGCCAAACAAGTCGTAAGGAGGGCGGGCTGCACAATTCGAGTATCCCCGAAGTCAACCGCCGAGTCTTTTCTTACAACAGCAAACAGATCATACCCTAAGACCTGGCTCGCGGCATCAAACAACGCACGACCAGGCCCTTCGGCGAATTGATCCGCCATTCCTAAAAACTGAACG
>SLOG01000421.1 GCA_007132635.1 Limnochordia bacterium | reverse complement strand
GGTCTGGCAGATCGATATCAGCTATGTTCCGTTGCGCAGGGGGTTTATGTATCTGGTGGGGATTATTGATGTGCATAGCCGGTATATCGTAGGTTGGGACATCTCCAACACCATGGATGCCGAATGGGTGGTGGGTTGCCTCAAGCAAGCTATTTGTGCTTTGCTCGGAGTTCATAACCTTTTATAATACCAGGCGGTCTCATTCCCAGATTGGGAAGGTTCCACCGGTAAAACGGTATCTTCCGGCAGCTTGAAATCACACCAGGGAACCTGAATAGCAACCCAGAGATTCCAGACCGTTATTAAGCAATCCGTTGCATTTGTTACAGAGTGCGTAATTGACTATTAAATCAGAAGTTGAAAATATTCGTATTAAACTATGGAATCAAAGCCAGATAAAACAAACCATTACAGACCACTGAAGGAGCCTGTAACTATTATTGATCAAGAGTGGCCCGTTGGCACACTTCCACTCGTATATATCCGCACTTTGACATATATGCATGAAAACTTCATTCGTGAATGTATCGAAGGAATTTTAATGCAGAAAACCACTTTCCCGGTACGTGTTTTGATTCATGATGATGCATCTACAGACAAGACACCAGAGATTGTGCGCGAATATGAAATGAAGTATCCCAATTTGATAAAGGCGTACTTTCAAACAACGAACAGCTATTCACAGGAAAATATCGAAAACAGAAGGAGGTTAATGACTCCTTTCAATGAGATGTGCATCGGTAAATATTGTGCATTATGCGAAGGTGATGATTATTGGACTGACCCGCTAAAACTTCAAAAACAGGTAACCTTTCTGGAGAACAATCCTGAGTATGGGTTGGTACACGGTGATTGCCATAAGTTCTATGATGAAGATGGATTGTGGGTATACAATGTTAACAAGCACAAGATTAATAAAAAGGTAATTACAACTAAGGAAGAGCTTTTTTACGCCATTATAAACATGGATTACACGGTGTTCACGGCAACGGTAATCTACCGCCATGAGTTACTTGGTCTAATGGATAAAAATAGTAAGGTGTTTCCGATGGGCGATTCACCAAAGTGGTTGGTATTTTCGCAACATACGCGTTTTAAATATATGGACGAGGTCTTTGCGGTTTATCGTATATTGAATAACTCATTATCAAGATCCTCCGATTTAAAACAACATTTCAGGTTTATTCTGGCGATGATGGAAATGAGGATTTACTACTGTGAAGTCATTGGCTATGACATTAAAACAAAACTAAAAAAAAACTATAATAGTGCCCTATTGAGATATTTGCTGCTTGACCCTGCCTTCATGCCGGAACATGAAATGATGGATCCAACAATCTGGCAAAGATACAAATATAAGCTAATACGCATACCAATATTAAATTGGTTCTTAGCTTCGATTTTTGTTGTGAAATTCCGTTTAAAAAAATTTATTAAAAAGAAACTTAGTGCAATAGGCATTCTATCCCTACACGAATTTCTTGGAATATCCAATTTTAAATAAAGTAATCGTGAACCAAAGTTTCAGTGAGAATATTGATAATATTACTGTAGTACAATATAGTATGATATTTCCCTCATAAATCTTCTTGAGTATATTAGATGACTTACCAAACAAAAAAGGTATGATATTTGATGTTAAATTATAGGTAAACAGATTTTTTTTGTTTACCTACAGAAGTAACGGGCGCTATGCTCGTACTATCTTCTTAAGCCTCAATTTCCTTAGGGGATTTGAGGCTTTTTATTTAATAGAGCGGTAGTTATCCTATTTAAAGCTGTATCCATGTTGACATTGGCCTGCGGATCAATGGTGTCCGGAAACAGATCTGTTTCATAGTTGTGTTTGGCAAAACGCCGGTACCGACTTTTCCATCGGTCGTAGCACCCTTGCCAGCGCTGCCAGCCTTTTTCAAAGCTGTCGTCACTCCGATCGGTGGCAAGCGCCTGGCGCAGATCCTCAGCCAGCCGTGGCTTATCTTCGGTTCGCACGAGCCAAATGTCCGCGTTTGGCGTGGGTCAGGCACCTTTGGAATGCCGCTTTTGGATAGATTCGGCCCACCGCTGCTTGTAGTCCGATCATCCCGTCAGCGACTACTAATCCAACTTGTTACAGTCCCCGTCGGTAGAATTGCTCGAACATGATTTTCCATTCTGTGGGACTTTCATTGACTCTGTAAGGCCTGCAAAAGCCAAAAAGTAGTGTAATACAGACATACAGAATAGCGCATCAAGAAGTTTTGCATAAAGGCGTCCGAAAAAAAATGTCTTATTGACTTTAGGAAAAATCCCAAAAAAAAAATCAGCTTGCTGTAACAAATAGTGAAATAAGTGCTCTATACTAAGAAAGTGCATTGCTAATGCTTTAAATATTCGTATTTTATGCAAACATTAGAATACCTTAATAATTCTACTGTTAACCCGGAAATGAGCTGCAAAACGACGATTCCGGAGTTTGGCTGCCATGCATTTTCATATTGGTGTCTTCCACATCAGTTGGTGACTCACATACAGACAAAAACAGTCGAAAAAAAGAAAAATTAAAAAATCTTAAAAATTGACTGGGCATAGCCATAATCTCACTGGTAGTACCCTATTGATAGCAATATTTATCGTTAAACGGCACACGTAAAATACCTCTCAGAATTACTATGGAAGTACAATTTCAAAAACGCTTTGATATAAATAAACTCATCATCATAGCATTTAAATCCCTATGCTTGATACTGCTTGTGTTGATAATGACAGTCACTGCAACAGCGCGAGATAAGACAATTGATCATGAGATGATATTTCAGACCCTTATGGGTGAGCCATCTGATTTAACGATTGCCAGCGGTGGACAGGCTCTCATGGATGTTGTAGTTGGCCAAGACGCCTCAAGTCAGACCAGGGATGCCGCCCAGGATCTGGCTGACTATCTGGGCCGAATTACCGGGGGGGAGTTCCGGGTTGTGACTGGCAACGGGTCCAGCGGCATTGCGGTCGGAAGCTTCAAGGATTTCCCGAATCTGGATCTCGATGATATGTTCAACCCGCGAAATCCCACTCGTCTGGATGAACATGTGGTTCATACGCATGGTGCCGGCGCATATCTAATAGGTGCGTCCGACCTGGCAGCTCAGCATGCCGTCTGGTCTTTTCTGTATGAAATTGGCTACCGTCAATTCTTCCCCACGGAAACATGGGAAATCATCCCGGACAAACCGGACTTGAACATCATCTTTAGCTCATTTGAAAGCCCTGATTACTATATACGCAGCGGACCCAATTTTGCTGCCTGGAGTGACACCGATCACTGGAGAAATTGGAATGCGAGAAATAGAGTCACGTCCGCTATGAACATAAGTACTTCACATGCCTATAATGGAATCATACGTAGAAACCAGCAAGCATTTGATGAAAATCCACAATTCACTGCCGGGAATACATCGAAATTTCGCGTTTCAGAACCGGGATTGGTGGAACTGGTTGTCCAGGACGCTGTTAACAGAATTAAAGCCGATCCGGAACGAATGAGCATCTCCATGGAACCCTCAGATGGTAGTGGATGGTGTGATTCTCCGGAAGAACTCGCATTCGGCTCAGTGACTGACAGGGTCGTCTATCTTGCCAACGCTGTGGCTGAAGCCATCAATGATTTGGGATATGGTGAAAAGTTTGTTGGTATTTATGCCTATAATCAGCATGCAGAACCACCAAATATTGATGTGCATCCAAATGTGGTTGTCAGCATTGCTACTAGTTATAACTATTCCGGTTACACGGTTGAGGAATTGATAAATGAGTGGGGAAGACGCGGTGCAATTGCCGGCATTCGCGATTATTATGACACCTTCGTCTGGCACCAGGGGATGCCAAGAAGGGGTCCAGGTGGTAACATAAACTATTTAACTGATAAGCTGACATCATTCCATGAAAAAGGCGCTCGGTTCATGACTGCAAACTCCGTTGATTCCTGGGCGGTCAATGGACTTGGGTTCTATTTATCCTCTCGCTTTTTGTGGGACATTTCATCAGTTACTGAGGTAAATGATCTGGTAGATGATTTTCTGGAAAAAGCTTTTGGAGAGGCCAGGGAACCGATGATTATGTTTTATGACCTTGTGAGCAGGGGTAACGAAATTCCCCGAACAAACAATGATTTGCTTGCACGTATGTATAATCACATAAATGATGCACGTGAACTTACCAATGACCCCGACATTTTATTACGACTGGATGAGTTGACTCTATACACAAGATATGTTGAATTGTGGTTTGATTTCAGAGATGCTGATACAGAATCAGCGCGTCAAACAGCAGCCCAGAATGCTTTTCGTCATGTTTATCGAATGCAGAGTAGAATGATGTCCCCGGTTCGTCATCTCTACATGCATCTTGCGAGGTCAGATGTATCAGTTGATATTCCTGGCTCAGCAGATCCCGGCCGCTTGTCAGTTGGTGGTGAATTAATCTCTATGCATCCCTGGAAAAGTAGTGATTTGTTTACTGATGAAGAAATCGCCGGTTTTATAAAGAATGGTTTGGGAAAATATGAAAAAGAGCATCTTGATTTTGATATCATTTCATTCAGTGATGAGTTGGTCCCTGCTCTTTCAGGCCTTGACTTGCCAGAGGTTAGTACGGGTAGTCTTGGAAGCGGATTTCGAGGAAGGCATAGCTTGTTCACCTGGCTTGAAGCAAATGAACCATTACATCTGGAAGTACGGGGCGGCACAATTTGGGATAACCGCGGAAATGTGCGGTTTCATTTGATGACGGAAAAAGAAGTATCGACGGAACCTGTTGATTTTGATGATAGTGTTCCACCCGATGGAGAAACGTATCATATAGAGTTAATCTCTCCATATGACGGACTCCATGAGCTCATTTGGAATGATGGCGGTGCTCGAACATTTATTGACTGGAAAGAGGGACAACCGATGACACTTCGTGCCAGTCTGGAGGAAGCCTTTTCATTCCAACGTGATTTTCGATTGTACTTTTATGTACCAAAAGGAACGGATGTTGTGGGGGGATATGTAACAAGACACAGTGATGTGAGATTTTACAATGGATCTGGCAAATTATTGGAGGGTTGGCAGAACGAAGAAGCTGGTGTCGGCTATTTTACTCTTCCGGTAGACCATGGTGAAGATGGAACTATTTGGAGAATTTCGTCAAGGAGAAGCGCCTCTTTGCGACTCATGACGGTTCCTCCCTACCTTGCCAGAAATGAGCGGGAGTTGCTACTGCCTAAAGAAGTGGTTTTTGGAACGGATACTACAACAAATGATGGGGTCAACGATGAGCTGCCCTCATCATTTGAGTTAAAACAAAACTTTCCAAACCCTTTCAATCCATCTACACGAATCCAATTCGACATTTCGTCTCAGACCAATGTCAGACTGGATATCTACAATATTATAGGTCAGCGAGTAACAACTCTCGTAAACGAAGAAAAATCGCCGGGCAGATATGAAGTAACATTCGATGCCTCGTCGCTGGCCAGCGGAGTTTATCTCTATCGCTTGCATACAGAAACCTATCAAAAAACCAGACAAATGCTCCTGGTGAAATAGTTTCAAAATTTTATAAATGACAACTAAAGACTGCTGAACTATGAAGATGCACATAAAAAATACATATGGTGCAAAGACGATCATCTTATTTCTTGTTTTACTCATTGGTGCAACAGCCAAGACTAGTACTGCAGAGGAATGCTTTGTTGCTGCACCATATGTTTTGCATGCCACGTATAACAGCGCTCAAGTAGTTTGGGTCACACAGGCAAATATTAGCGCTGGTCATGTAATCATTCAAGATGAGAATGGTCAGGATAAAACAATCATTGCTGACATATCTTCGCGGCTTTTCCAGGATTCTGACAGATCCGAGCTAGATCACTTGCGACACCTTGTGAAGCTTGAGGATTTGGAACCATATACAAGATACAATTACGAAGTTCACTGTGGTGACGGCGAGACAAAAAGTAAGGGGTCATTTCTCACTACGCCTGTACCTGGGGAAAGTGTACCTTTTAACTTTGTGGTCGATTCGGATGCGCATGCATCGGATGCGTATATTCCTTTTGCTGAAGCTATCGGCGCTCAGAACCCGTCTTTTGTAATCCACACAGGTGATTTCACAAGTGGTCGAGGATATGATTGGGGAAGATGGGAAACGTACTTCAGGGTTGCACGCCCATATTTAGAGTCAACGGTACTTGTTCCGGTTGTCGGAGGCCATGATGTAACGCCTGCCCGGAACTTCCGTTCTCTGTTTGCTTTCAATGATCCGGAAAGCGATCCATCCGATGAAGATGATGCTGCAACCTATTACACATTTGAATTTGGTAATATGCTGGTAATCATTCTTGACTATGTGTACGACCAAGAGAAACAAATTGCATGGGTGGAAGAGGTCTTGTCTTCCAGCCAATCGGAATGGATCATTGTAGCTCAACATGTATCCTTTGCCAATGCAGGAGGACGCGGTAGGTGGTTTGACCATGATGTTTACCGACAGCTTGCACAGTTATTCGAAAAACATGGGGTTGATTTGGTGATTACCGGTCATGATCATATTTACGAACGCAACTTACCATTAGGCCCTGAAGGTGTAAAACCTGTTCATTATATCTCAATCAATACGAGAGGGAATTTTCGGCGCGTGCGTCCCAGCCCCATTGTAGCAGGTGGCATTGGCCAGCGGGTGCATATGTATACTCATTTTCGGGTAAACGGTAATCATCTTGAGATGGAGGCGCTTTTGGTTGATGGAACCGTAATTGATAAGATTGAGTTGTCAAAGGACGAATATGGTATGTATCAGGATGAAGTCATGAGCCAGGCTGTGGACTTGGAATTGGCTACTACCTTGGCCCATATATACACCGGTCAAAGCTTGGAAGAGAGCATACGCTATGAGCGTCGTGACATTACTGGAATTTTTTATCCGCCACTACCCAAGGCCGGCGAGGATGCAATTGTTAAGCTGAATACTGGTTACTCTGGAAACCACGAGTTGGACGTCAGCCGTTTTCCCATTGGAAGTGAGTTGATAGTTTATGGACAAGACGATAAATCCAAATGGCGAGCAGAGAAACAGATTATTGAGATAACTGGTAACACAGCGAAGGTTCACGTCAAGGCCCCGGATGGTCTTACCCACGATGAAGAGGGTTTCAACATACCACTCGAATTGCATTTGAACATTCGAGTAAATGGCCGCGAATTTGAACCCGTGGTTGTATGGCCGACTATGCTTGAAACAAGTGAGGTCGGCAAGGTGGAACTCAAGCAACCGGAAAACGATGAAACTGTCATGGCAAACCCTGTCCTGATTTGGGAGGACGATCTGCATGCAGCTGAATACCAGCTTCAGGTTGGCAAATCATCTTTTCAAGAAATAATTGTTGATACAGTAATAACGGATGACCGCTTTGAATTTACCAACAATCTTAAAGAAGGTGCAACATACGTTTGGAGAGTCCGTGGAAGGAATGAATTTGAAGGGCCATGGTCCGACGAGTACAGTTTTCATGTCTTTGAGGAAACTGAAAGAGAGGATATTGATGAGGTGAAATTCAGCAATATACTCATGCCAATGTATTTGGGCTTGGATGTCCCGAAAGTCAGTACTGGTAGTTTTGGCAGTGGGTTTCGAGATTATAACCGCATTTATACGTGGCTTGAGTCAGATGAGAAGTTAATACTGGAGGTGAGCGGTGGCCGACACAATGATACTCGGGGTGGAAATGTTTATATTGCACTCTACTCTAAGATTGAAGAACCTGTAAAAGTGGATTTTGACGAGAGCGTACCTCCCGATGGGGAATGGTATGAAGTAATTATGGAATCACCTTATTCCGGATTACATCAGGTGATACTGGATGATGGGAATAATCGTACATTGGTTGACTGGCCGGAAGGACATCCAATGACTGTGCTTGCAAGCAAGGATTATCCTTTTGATTTTGAAAGGAATTCAACCTTGTATTTCTACGTTCCCGAGGAGACAGAATTTGTCAGTGGGTATCTTGGTCGTCACTATAGTGTTAGTTTCCGCGACACCGATGGGAATGAGCTTGCAGGATGGCAAAACCTTGAGGATGAAACCGGGTATTTTAGTATAGCTGTCCCCGAAAACCAGAGCGGAGGTCTCTGGCGATTCAGTACTGCAAGAGGAAATACCTTAAGTTTGATGACCGTTCCACCCTACCTTGCCCGAAATGAAAGGGAATTGCTGTTGCCGGCAGAGGTTCTGGGTATAGAACCAACAAAGTCAGAGAACCATGAGGACCTGCCTGATGATATCGAGTTAGGCCAAAATTATCCCAATCCATTTAACCCGTCTACACGCATCGTCTATTCTGTCCCCGATCAGACTCACGTTCGACTGGCTGTCTATAATGTGGTCGGACAACGGGTGGCCACACTTGTGAATGAGCAGAAACCGGCCGGACGACATGATGTGATATTTGATGCATCCGGCTTGTCAAGCGGCATTTATCTGTATCAATTGCGGACAGATACCCGCACAATGAGCCGACAAATGCTGCTGGTAAAGTAGAACCAACCGTGATTATGCTTTTAATTTAAATACTGGTTAATTTATGATCCCGGGTGTCGTCAGGTGCCCGGGTTTTTTTTTAGGAGAATTGACACCCCTTGCGTTTCACTTAAAGCAATTAAGAGATTCTAACATATGCGCGTTATGTTTGCTACGTGATATCACATTAATAATGCAGCAGTAAGCACTTGAACGTTATGCGGATTAAGATTTTTTAATGCCCAACAATTGGATATTGCAGCACTTGGTCATAATTTGTTAATGCAGATGCAGAAAATGCCAATTAAGCATTTTTATTTTAACGGTGCAAGGGTTTATGACAGCTCGAGCGGAGTTGCATACGCCTTGCTTACCCATTTGAACTGGGCATGTTCCATTTTGACCGGCATACCGGAGGGTGATTTCAAGGTATGTTGCGTAAAAAAATTTGGGACTTACAAGGCGGAGCTGTACCAGAGTACTTCATTTTACGTTTTGGGATTATCTTGTTCCATACCCTAACATACACAATCAAGTTGATTTAGCGGACATATGACTCACAATAATCATCATTCTACAGGTAAGGGAGCTTCCGGAAACGGTGCGAAAAAGGGCTATGATTATGAAGACCTCATGGCCGCGCCCCAGGAGCACAAAGAAGAGAAGAACAATTCGCTTGTATTCCAGAAGGCCGTTGCCGGCCTCATGCGTTTTAAATGGATCATCCTGCTTTTTGCAATAGGCGGTGCCACAGGCGCCTGGTACTATGTGCAGGAGGAGGAAGAGCTTTTTCGCAGTAGTGGTTCGCTCATCATCCATCAGCAAACAGGCCGAAGTTCCGTGGCCGATGGTGGGCAGCTTGGGGGCATACTTGCACACAACCTTGAAGCCCAATTGTCCCGTAACATGCAAGACCAATTACTGATCCTCAATTCGAGGGCATTCAGCGAACGGGTTGCCGGAGTGGTCATGGAGGCCGGTGTAATGGAAAATGGCCGTCCATTCCCAATACTGATTCAGGAGGACGGTTCGAGACGGTCTCCATCCGGTGTGGCGTCCGTTATCCGAAGCCGCACTGTTACCGAGCGTACCAGGGAAGGTGATCGGATTATCAGAGTGTCTCACACCTCTCCCGATCCGCAGGAAGCCATGGAGATTGCCAACATCATCATGGATGAATTTGTGTCCTATACCTTCGAAACAAGCCAGGAATCCACGCGGCAGACCATCGACTTCCTGGAGAACGTGATGCTGGCACAGGTGACCGAACAGCTTCGTGAAGCCGAAGAGGAGGTGGAACGGTTCATGCAAAGTGTGGAAGGGGGGATCAACCTGGATGCCCATACATCCCGTATCGTCGGCCGCATCAATGCCCTGGAGGATCAGATTGCCGCCAGCGAGCTGGAGATGGACGCAGCCCAGAAGCGCAGGGCCAATCTGGAAACCGAATTGGAAGAGATCCGTCCCGGATTCTCAGACCACCTGAAGGAGGCCGTCGGTCCCCGCGTGCAGATGCTCCAGGAGAACATCGCAAGTCTTACCATCGAACGGATCCTTACGCTGGAAAGGAATCCTTCACTGAGGGACAATGAAGACGCAGAACCCCGCCTTCGCGAAATCAACAGGGATATTGCCGCCTACCGCGAGGAGATCGATCAGCTGGTGGGACGTAGCCTGGAAGGCAGCACAGGGTTCCTGATGGGCGAGGAGGGCAGTGTGAACCGACGCGTTATTGAGCTCAGGCGCGCCATCGCCGAGCAGATGATCGATATGGAGCGCATGAAGGCGCTGGTATCCAGGGCCCGATCGGAAATCGCAAGCTATGAACAGGACCTTTCGCGCCTGCCGGAAGATCAGACCCGGCTTGTACGGCTGGAGCGTCAGCGCCAGCTGCATGAACGCATGTTCAACGATGTAGCGGCCAAACAGGTGGAACTGCGCCTGTACGAACAGTCTACATCCGGCAATGGTCGCGTGTTCGACCGGGCCCGTCTGCCGGGGTCGCCTTTCTATCCGAACGTCCCGGTATTCATTGTCATCGGCCTGCTGCTCGGTTTCGGGCTGTCCGCAGGCCCCATCCTGCTGTTTGTCCTTTCCAACAAGAAAATCGAAAGCATCGATGTGATGAAGAGTTATCCCCACACGCTCATGTCCGTGATACCGGATATTCGTCCGGTCATCAAGAAAGAGTTCAAGGGGGAATCGTTCTACGATACGGGAGAGCGGAAGGTGGCTACATCACTCACCACATTTTTTGATCCGGTTTCACATGTTTCCGAAGCGTACCGGCGCCTGCATAATAACATTCGCTTCAACAACCCGGACAATGAATACAAAACACTTGTGGTTACCAGTCCCGGCAAGGTGGAGGGTAAATCGACCTGTATTGCCAACCTGGCCATATCCATGTGTGGCAGCGGAAGAAAAGTGCTGCTGGTGGATTGTGACTTCCGCCGGCCAATGCAGCACAAACTGTTCGGTATCGAAAAGCGACCCGGAGTAATCGATCACCTGTTCTCGGGACGCGATATTAGCGAAGTGGTATCCAATACCGTTGTGGAGGGTCTGAGCCTGATTCCCGCGGGGATTGAACCGTCCAGCCCCGGTCTTGCCGCCAACAGCGACCGGATGCGGCAGATGCTGCAGGAACTGAAAGGAAGTTACGATTATGTCCTGATCGATACCCCGCCTTTCGGATTCATCAACGATGCGGCCCCGATGATCAAGCAGT
>SLOG01000091.1 GCA_007132635.1 Limnochordia bacterium | reverse complement strand
TGTCGGGAACCTGCGGGTCTTCACAGTTTTCTGCCACCGAAGTCGTACGGTTCTGTGCCGGGCGTGTTAACCTGCGCGTCGGCGAACCCCAGCTTTGGTGGCCGCGGGGCTACGGCGAGGCCAACCTCTATGACGTCCAGGTTGAGTTGCTGCAGCAGGGAAACGTTCTGACCCGTCGGCGCGAAACCATCGGTATTCGCACCGTCGAATTGATTCGCACCGACATCACGACTCGGGAAGAGCCTGGCGAGTTTCTGTTCAAAGTCAACGGAGTGCCGATCCTATGCAAGGGATCCAACTGGGTCCCGGCTGATGTTTTTCACAGCCGCGATGCGTCCCGCTACGAGCGCATGTTAAAACTGTTCTATGACCTGAAGTGCAATATCGTCCGCTGCTGGGGTGGCGGTGTATACGAAGACCATGCCTTTTTCGACCTGTGTGACCGGTACGGCATGCTGGTGTGGCAGGATTTCAGCATGGCGTGTGCAGCGTATCCGCAGGATAAGATTTTCCTGGACACCATGGCTGAAGAAGCCGCGTCGGTCGTACGCAAACTCCGCAACCACGCCTCGCTGGCGCTTTGGTGCGGAGATAACGAATGCGACATCATCATGGACATGGCCGGTTTTGATCCTTTGAAGAACCGCATTACCAGGGAGGTTCTCCCTAATGTGGTGTATAACCATGACCCGTGGCGTCCTTACCTGCCGAGTTCGCCCTACTACGCTCCGGCCGCATTGGCAGCGAAGGACGGCGATGTGGTTCCCGAACAGCATCTTTGGGGACCTCGAGATTATTACAAGAGCCGCTTTTACACCGAATCGACGGCGCATTTTGTCAGCGAGATTGGCTATCATGGTTGCCCCAATCTGTCGTCGATTAAACAGTTTATCGAGCCAGACTATCTCTGGCCGTGGCACGACAACCCGCAGTGGATCACGCACTGTACCGATGCCGTTGGTGTCGGCGGCGCCTATTCATACCGGATTCAGCTTATGGCGGACCAAATCGCGGAGATGTTCGGCGTGCAGCCGAGTTCGTTGGAGGAGTTCATCTTGGCCTCTCAGATTTCGCAAGCCGAGGCAAAGAAGTACTTTATCGAGATGACCCGGCTGCGAAAGTGGCGCCGCACAGGGATCATCTGGTGGAATGCGATCGACGGGTGGCCGCAGTTTTCCGATGCGGTTGTGGACTACTATTTTGGCAAGAAACTGGCGTTCCACTACATTCGGCGTGTGCAGGAACCTTTCTGTCTCATGATCGGCGAGCCGCAGAGCTGGCACGTACCTGTTTCTGCCGGAAACGACTCCTTGGCCGATGTCGAAGGAGAGTTTCGGGTATGGGATGCAGACGACGGCCAGACCTTGTTGGAAGGGGCTTTTAACGTGCAGCCCAACGCGAGTGCTCTCTTGGGCCAGATTCGAGTCTCCCGGGGCGAACAGAGACTCTTCCTCATAGAGTGGACGGCCAACGGCCAGACAGGAGGCAATCACTACCTACTGGGCACACCACCCTTCTCGTTGGAGAGGTACATGGGCTGGCTGCAGCAGCTAGCGACTTTGCAGCCGAGTTTCCCCGCTGAGACGGTGGGGAAGTAAAGGGGATTGAGTCGTATGGATTCGCGCACTCGCTTTCAACGCACTATGGCACATTTGCCCGTAGACAGACCGCCCTTTGACATCGGCGGCACGGATCTGACCTTCATGAATGACCGCTGCCAGCAACAGCTTCTCCAGACGCTGGGTCTGGGCAGTGACGAATCGGAAAAGACGGGCGGGATCGATGCACGGCTGCTGGAGTGGTCCGGTACGGATTTTCGGAAAGTCGGAGCCACCATCGACCTGCCGGGGTCTAACGCCAAGAGACGTTCCGACACCGATTTCACTGACAGTTGGGGGATTCGCCATGTTCTGCGAGACGGACACTGGCAGATGGTCGACCCGCCCCTCAAGAATGCTGGCTGCCGCGAACTGCGTTCTTACACCTGGCCAGAGGCTCGCATCGATGACGAAGAATTGGCGCGTTATGTTGCTGCTGCTCAAGAGCTGCACGCAGCCAACGAATATGTGGTCGTCGCCACCCACCCGGTTCTTGGCGTCCTGGAATTGGGGTGTTGGCTCTGCGGTTATGACACGTTTCTGATGAAACTACTCGGCGAACCAGATTTCGTGACAACCTTTGCCGACATCATTTTGGGGATACAGCTGCAGGTGACGGAACAGTACTACAAGGCGCTTGGCCCCTACATCGATGTCACGACCAGCGGCGATGACTTCGGGATGCAGACAGGGCCGCTGCTGTCACCTGACCTTTTCGACCGCACGGTAAAACCGTATTTCGCTGAACGGATTCGTCGCACAAAGGAACTCGGGCAGTGCTACTATTTCCACCACTCGTGTGGTTCCATCGTCCCCCTTATACCTTCCCTTATCGACTGCGGAGTGGACATACTCAATCCAATTCAGACGTCTGCCGCGCAAATGGATCCGGTGCAGTTAAAGGCCCAGTTCGGCCGGGACCTGGTGTTTTGGGGAGCGGTGGACGTGCAGCAGTTTCTGCGCACAGCAGCGCCGGAGGAGGTACGGGAGGGAGTTCGAAGGCTATGTCGTGTGCTGGGAGCGGACGGCGGCTATGTCATGGCACCAGGGCACAATATCCAGGAGGACGTGCCGCCGGAAAACATTGTGGCGTGGGTGGAGACGATGGGGAGCATCAACGAATGACCTGGTCTCGCGGCCAGGTCTCGCAGCGATGTGGACGAATCATATCGAACGATCCCCGCGGAGCCTCCGTTGGGAAGGCTCCGCATCGCGCACGAACACTTCGATAAACGGTATGCTGAGCAAGACCTGAATGTCGTATTCCCTATCGAGA
>SLOG01000132.1 GCA_007132635.1 Limnochordia bacterium | reverse complement strand
CCTCAGCAGCCCCTGTAGAAGCTCAAAATCCAGAGCATCCACACGCGTCACCTCTACCGGCACCTTTTCGCTCCCGACTCGACCAATCCCTTCCGGCAGACCTCATTTTGTTCGAACTCGTTCGGCAGCGGGCACGATTTCAAGGATGCGCACACCAAAATTGTCTTCTAGTACGGTGACCTCTGCCCGAGCAATGCAGCTGCCATTGATGTATACCTTAGCTGGTTCTCCGGCAGCCTCCTGCAAACTGATAGTCTCTCCTACCTGCAGCTCCATCAGCTCGCCTAGTGTAATGGAAGTTCGCCCGAGCTCCGCTGCCACAGGTATGACGACGTCACGCACAAGCCCCATTGTCTGTTCCCTCGAATGCGACTCATCACGCCGCAGTTCACCAAACTGGAGTGGCTGTACTTCAACGGCCGGGCGAGCAGACCGAACTCTCTGCCCTGCTGACCGTGACTTAGGTGCACTAGCCGAGGCAGTCCCAACGACCTTTAGCCGGGAAGAGAGCTCGGCAAGCGCTTGAGGCGGCAGCAACACGCCTATATCGCTGCTCCCTCCAGACCACTCGACTGAATAGCGGACCAGATGACTGCCGCAGACAACGGGCATGGTTTGAATTTGGTGTGCCTTAAGTACCATGGGACCTTTGATCTGTAGATGCATCGCCGTCGGGCGCGTTTCGGACATCAACTGCATCAGACTTTGGGCCCAAGTCTGCGCAATCTGCAGCACTGCCTTGATCTCATCAGCCTGCAGGAGTCGACTCAACCGAGAAGCATCCCGGGTCTCGACAACAAGAAATAAGTCGGCCGCAAAGAACTCAAGAACCGCCACATAAACATCCCCCAGGTACACACCGCTAAGGTCCTCATCGATCGCTTCCACTGAGGGCCCATCGATGCAAGCTGCACAGCTTGCCGACTGATTGACTCGACTAGCCACCATGCTGCCAAAAGGAGAAAACAGTTTCTGCAAATCCTCTTCCGCCTGGGGGCGAGCGCCTGTATTCCCTTTCAGCAATGCATCTATTTCTTCTTGCGATAGAATCGGACTATTCACGCCGGCCTCCCCCTTCCCAACTACTGAATCACCAAGTCGATGAAATAGACATTCACTACGGAACCGCGGATGAGAAGTTCATTGACTGACTCCATTATGGAATTCCGGAGACTCTCCAGCCCATTTGTCTGGTTCAAGTCACTAGTACTGCGAGAACGCAAAATAGCGATAACTCTGTCTCGCACTTGCGGGCGCCGCTCTTCCAACTCCCCAATTGTATTGCGCTCGCTAACTTCCATCACAATGCCTGTTCGGATGAAGCGAGTCGGCCCATTGGAGGTTAGATTAACAGTGAAGTCTCCTGCGGAAAACGTGGGCCCCATCATCTCCCGCTGGTTGTCCCCGGAAACGCTCACGTCTGTCCCGTTTGACCCGAACCCGACTCCATTACCGCCAGCGAAGATCAGGTACGTAGCAAACGCACTGCCAACCGTGGCAAATATAACCAATGCAGCCGCCACAATCAGCACCTTAAGATCGACTTCCACCTTTTTGGCCACACTTACACCCCCCTGCTATGGTTCGAAAACCCACTCACCCAAAGCCATGATTACGATGTCGACCCGTCGGTTCTGAGATCGCTGCGCAGCTGTTTCATTCGGAACCAAAGGGCGATGCTCTCCATACCCTGCTGCAGACAAACGCTGTGGGCTGAACCCATGTTCTTCGACCAGGTGCCTGATGACGCTGGTCGCTCGCCGAGTCGAGAGTTCCCAATTGGATGGGAACTGCGGAGTCTGTATAGGCAGATTGTCCGTGTGGCCCTCAATGCGGATGGGATTTGGAACTTCACGAAGAATCGGGCTAAGGCGTTCTAAGACTCCTGCGGCCTCAGGTTTCAGAGATGCCTGACCTAAGTCAAAAAACAGCTGGTCCGCAAAACGAACCGTCACACCTCGCTCCTCAAGGTGCACATCCACACTGCCCTGCAGGCCCTCCACCTCCAAAAACTCCTGCAGTTCGGCATGAAGACGCTGCAGCTGCTCGAGATCGAGTTCCGTCATGTGAGTTTCCATACTCTGATCCGTCGTCACTGTGCGTCCTCCCTCGAGAACGCCAATACTGCCCTGAAAGGCAGACATGATCTGCTGAAACCGCTGCAGATCAATGGTCGAGAAGGTAAACAAGAGCACAAAGAAGGCCAAAAGCAGCGTCACCGCGTCACCGTAGGTTACCATCCAAGCCGGCGCACCTGCCTGCGCACGCGACTCTGACTTTCGCCTACGCATTGGACATCGCTCCCTCAGCACTGCCAGCAGCAGCTTCCTCAAGCTGCCGCATTTCCGGCGAGAGGAACGCCTTCAGCTTCTCCTCCACAATTCGAGGGTTTTCGCCAGCCTGAATCGAGAGTATCCCTTCGATCATGACTTCCTTCATAAGTATCTCTTCCGAACTTTTCTCCCTAAGTTTCCCCGCAATAGGGATTAAGACAAGGTTAGCTAACGTTGCCCCATACATAGTCGTCAACAACGCTGTAGCCATCCCGCTGCCAATCTGGTCAGGATCATCTAAGTGCTGCAGCATTTGAATGAGACCGATAAGCGTACCTATCATCCCAAACGCTGGCGCTACTGCACCCATCTGCTCAAAAAGACGCTGCCCACTGCGGTGACGGTCTTCGAGGAAAGCCAACTCAATTTGCAGGATGCTGCGTACCAGTTCAGCATCTGTTCCGTCAACAACTAACTGAATGCCTTTCTTGAGAAATGGTTCCTCCAAATCCTGGGCCTTTTCCTCCAAGGCTAAGAGCCCTTCGCGACGAGAACTCTCAGCAAAATCGACCAACACACGAATCGTCTCATTCGGGCTTCTCGAGCTG
>SLOG01000144.1 GCA_007132635.1 Limnochordia bacterium | reverse complement strand
CGGCGTGAGTATCTATAGAAACGTAAGATCAAAGGCAGCAGCGCTCTGCGCTGCTGCCTTTGATCTTACCAAAACGGCCGAAACTGAACTCTTATGCTTTCCAGAGTCCATGAAGATTGCAGTATTCCCGGGCAATAACCTCTTTGGCATCAGACGTGCATTGACAGAACTCCACGACAGGTGTATCACCAGGTTTCAGAAATTTGCGATGGACTTCACCGTCAGCAATAATTTCAATCCACTCGATGAAATGCTTTTCTTCCATAGGATGAAGCGTGCTTCCGACGGACACCTTGATGCCGTGCTCTGTCCGTTCGATGACAGGGACGTGTTTTTCCTTGGCTGCATCAACAGTGTTTTCAGTAAGAAGCTTCATTGCTTCACCGCAACAGACTAGCTCGCCATCGCCGCCATGCAGAACGCTGACAATGTTACTGCACAGGTCACATTTGTACACTTCATTTCGTTTTGCCAATCAAAACAACCTCCTTATGTCAGTTAAACATTAAAACCATGGCGCTCCGAGATCAGTGCACTGTACACGCACTGCTCATCGGCTCACCAAAGGAGACAATGCAGGATCACCAATCTCCCATATCTATAATACTTCGCTGTGAAGTCTTCAAATCCTGCCTGTCATAGGAACTATTTTTGTTAAACTCGATCACTGCCCGATAGACTGTGCAGCAGCAGGGATAATGTTGTATAATAGGCATGGGTGATGACTATGCGGCTTAAAGATTCTTTCAATCGTTGGCGATTCTTCCGCGCCAAGCGTTCACGAATGGCGAGGCCATCACCATGGCTGGTGACAGGCCTAATGTCTTTTTTGGGCCTTCTTTTTCTTCTCACCAGTTTGGGAGGCCAAGGCCTTCTTTACCCTTATGCGATTAATGGACCGGCAATTTTCCTGCGCGGTGAATGGTATCGACTTTTCACCGGAATCTTTCTGCACTGGAACGTCTCGCACTTCATCATGAACCTGATATCTTTGTGGCTCCTTGGTACAATGGTAGAAAACTTGGTTGGCTCGTCCCGGTTTTTTGTTATCTACATGATGGGAGGGCTCCTAGGCGCTGTTCTGAGTGCATCTCTTAGTGGCCCTTTTGTTCATTCCGTTGGTGCTTCCGGCGCGATCTTGGCGCTGCTCGGATATCTCATAGCAGTGCGTGTCACCAGTCCTGGTTCGCTGCCTCGTGATATCTCGCGATTCGCTGTTATTCTGCTCGTCATGAACCTCTTAACCAACATCCAAGGAACGGGATTGGATGTCCTTGGTCACCTCGGTGGGTTCTTGGGTGGTTTCTTCAGCCTTTGGGTCGTCGGCTTGCCGCTGCATGCCCGGTTCTCTCTGCCACAAGATGCGAGAGTACGTGGTGTTGTTCAGGGAATCATTGTGTTCCTCCTATGGTTAGCTGTGATTCTCTATCCCATACTCCCCCACATTGACTTGTCATCGGCAGCACTGCGTCGGTCGTTCCACAGCACGGCGGACATCATTTCCTGGGATTCAGGCCGACAGGTTGTTGGCAGCCTTAGAGACGGCTTGTGGCAGTCTCTTGAGGGATTGCTGGGAAATGACGAAGCTCGGTCGCCGCGCATGCCGCATCCATTGAGCAGTTACAGTCTTTCCCGCTACCCAGGCAGTCCAACCCATGTGGAGAGTGCGGTTCGACGTGAGTATTCAGCCTCCCTGCGGAGCGAGTCTTTGGATTCGAGAAATCCCTTCGGCGTGTCAAGTTATGCCCAACTCTGGACACCGGAGGTCGTAGAGGCCTTTTTGCAGCGAGTGGCCCACGAAGAGGGCTGGGATCAGCAGCGGTTGACACGGCAGACACAGTATATGCAGCAGAACCTAGAAAAAGAACTGTCTGTTCAAGTGTATCTTTTCAACGCAGGCGAATTCGGCAATTTATCGTCGCTAACACAAGAAGATGGCGTCGAAGTGTTTTTAGAAACGAGTCAAGACCAACGGGTACACCCAACTGAGATCCGGTCGGTTGATTACCCTGACCGCAGCCCGGCCTATACATTCAACGAAGTTGTATTTCCCGCAGTTTCTGACGCAGAGAGGCTCTTAATGCCAGACACTGAGTGGCTACGCCTGTGGATTGTTCTCAATGGTGATCGCTTTTACTTTGACTTTCAGTTTGCCCCATTTCGTCCGTAAGCGCATCCCGAACCTCGCAGAATGCACGCACAGCAAGATCCAAGTCCTCGCTACTGTGGGCCGCAGAAACTTGGGTGCGAATGCGCGCCTTGCCCTTCGGCACAACCGGGTAGAAGAACCCAATAACGTATACCCCTTTTTCCAACATGAGGCGCGCCATTTCCTGAGCGATTCCCGCATCGTAGACCATAATCGGAACAATCGGATGGTCGCCTTCAGGTATATCAAACCCCTCCCGGAGGAGAGCTTGTCTAAAAGACTTGGTGTTTGCGTACAGCCGGTCGCGGTGTTCCGATGTCTCCGACACCATGTCGAACACTTTCCACGCAGAAGCTGCAATCGACGGGGCTAATGTATTGCTAAAAAGGTAAGGACGCGACCGCTGACGCAGCAAATCAATGATCTCTTGACGGGAGCTCGTAAAGCCACCACTAGCACCGCCTAGTGCCTTACCCAGAGTACTCGTGATGATGTCAACGCGCTTCTCGACGCCATGCTGCTCAGGAGTGCCTCGTCCGTTTGGTCCGACAAAACCCGTGGCGTGGCTATCGTCAACCATAACCAATGCATCGTATTTCTCAGCGAGATCGCAGATTCCTCGCAAGTTGGCAGCTGTACCATCCATGGAGAACACTCCGTCTGTGGCAATGAGTCGTATTCGTGCATCCTCCGCCTGCTGCAGCTTTGCCTCGAGGTCTTCCATGTCGTTATT
>SLOG01000095.1 GCA_007132635.1 Limnochordia bacterium | reverse complement strand
TGTATTTTCAAAATATGCTTTTAATGACATTCCAATCCCCCCGTTTCTTTTGCTGATCACATTGTCCTTGCAGCCCGCAAATGTAACAATTGTAACTGTTCCTATGATAGCGAATGCACAAGCTGAAGTCAAGAGCGTCTAGAAGGCAAGGGAACCAACCAAATCTTGTCGAAGTAGGACAATGACCCGAGACTAGGTCCTTTTCTTGCCGCACATGGTTGTCCACTCAGAGTCGGATGGCTCCGTCCGGAGGTGAAGCCAATGCTCAGAAAAGTTTCCAAAAGCCTTGGCCTGGCACTCCTGCTTGGCTTCACGTCCCAGATCGTTCAGGTTGTTTTCCTTCGAGACCTCTTAATGGTCTTCCATGGCAATGAGCTCTCCATCGGCCTGATTCTGGCAGCCTGGATGGCTTGGGTGGGAGCGGGGAGTTATCTAGGAACCTTCATCTCTACCCGATATGCTCGCACCCGAATTCTGCTGCTTGGAAGCGCTCTGGGACTCATGGTAACGCTACCAATCACGATTGTGCTCATTCGAGAACTGCGCGGTATATTCATGATACCTCCCGCAGCTCAACTTTCCTTAGCTGACATCGCACTCGCCAGCGTTTTGCTCATGGCCCCAGCCTGCATCTTCATCGGTATGCACTTCGTATACGTCGTCAAACTGTGGCGAGATGAAGACCAATCCGAGGATTCCTCAGCGGCAGGGAAAACTTACGTAAGTGAAGCTCTTGGCAATGCCATCGGGGGCATTGTCTTTACCACGTTTCTCATACACGCACTCAATCCACTCCAAACAGTAGTGGCCGCTGCCATCGTGATGCTGTCGGTCATCGTCATTGCGCAGCGGACAACTCGACCCGGGCCTGCTGTCATATATGTCTGTCTAGGCCTGGCCGCGATACTCCTAGGCCTCATGGCGCCTTTAGACGACTGGGCTCACACTCGGCAGTGGCAGCATTTTCTCCCGAACCATGAGCTTTTGGAAACACTGCCATCTAAGTACGGCAGCATCACTGTGGTGCAATACGATGATCAGTTCAGCTTCTACCAAAGCGGCCAGCTCGTGTTCAGCACTGCAGGCAGCGGCGAGGAGGACCCAGGCTGGGAAGCTCAGGATTCGGTGGTATTCGCCCATTTGGCTATGGTACAGCACAAGGACCCACAGCAGGTCCTCTTGGTCGGCGGCGGCCTTGGCGGTACGCTCGGAGAAATCACGAAGTACCCTGCGACTGCCATCGACTATGTTGAATTGGACGAGCTGCTTCTGCAGGCAGCCCGTCCCTATCTTCCATCCGCCACCCTAGACGCACTGGCGGACCCGCGCGTACGGATGCTCCACGGCGACGCCCGCCTCTATGTGAAAACGGCGAACAGGCAGTATGATCTGATTATCGTTGATCTGCCAGATCCTGCTACGGCTGTCCTCAACCGATACTACACCCAGGAGTTCTTCACCGAAGCTGCCAGCCTGCTAGGCCCCCAAGGCGTTCTCGTGCTGCATACCTCCTCCACCCCCCAGCTGCACCGCACGGCTGTGGCCAACCGCAACGCGACAGTCTACCATACTCTGCGCAGCGTGTTTGACCACGTGGTCGTCGCCGGTGACCGAGTGCTTTTGTACATCGCCAGCCAAGATGCAAGGAATCCAAACGTAGACCCCGTTGTGCTGCGCCGGCGCTACGATGAGCTGGGAATTGTAACGGATGGATTTGCGGGGAGTCATTTCCATACATGGCTGGAAGGAACCAGCGTCCGGCGGGTGAACTGGGCAGCCCGCCATCACGGGCGCACACCCGACGCCCACCTCACCGGCCCCGGGCCCCACCCGCTGCAGCCGGGCAGCCTTGCCGAACAGACGCTGGAGGAGGCGAACCTTCCACCGGTAAACGAGAGTTTCTTCGTTAACTCAGACTTTCATCCCATCGGCTACTTCTATACTCTCATGCTGTGGGATGATATCACGCGGCCCTCTGACCGATCGGCACTGCCGGCTATGCTGCACGTCAAGCCCTGGTGGATCCTGCCCGCAGCCGCTGTCTTACTCGTTCTTATGCTGGGGATTTGTCTGGGCGCCCACAAAAGCCGGAGGAACCAACCGCTGTGGCAGCGTCTTGGAATTCGCGTAGCCGTCCTGACTACCGTCTTTACCACGGGTATTTCCACGATGATGCTCCAGGTTACTCTGCTGTTTGCTTTCCAGAGTGTGTACGGCTTTGTTTACGAACTGGTCGGCCTGATTACGGCCTTCTTCATGTTGGGCCTGGCATTAGGTGCGTGGCTGGCCCACAAGTATCTGGTTCATAAACACAGTCTGACCACCCTGGCCTACATCCAGATGATCATGGCTGTGGTCTCCCTTCTCTTATGGGTCGGGCTGCCTGCCATCGCCCCCTTACGTTCTCCAGCACTGCTCTTCGTGCTCTTTGGCGCAGTAACGGCTGCGGCCGGATTGATCAACGGTGTAGATTTTCCTGTCGCCGCCGGCTGTTATGGGGCTGTCCACCGACAACCGGAACGATCGGCTGGCGTAATCTATGCTGTAGAGCTTTTTGGCGCCTGTATCAGTGCCGCGCTTGCCAGCACGGTTGTTGTACCTGTCTTTGGTGTCGGTGCCGCCTTTCTGCTGGCTGCCGGCGTCAGTTTCACAGCCTGCATTCTACTGGTAATCGCAAGAGGGTGGTCCTATGGGTAAACATGAGAATAACCAATCGGAAAACCGTCTAAGCCGAAGGACACTGTTAGGTCTCGGCTGGAAAAGCATGGCGGGACTTGGAATCGCGTCATTAATGGGCTGCGGCCGACGGGAAACGCCAGAAGAGGAAGCGCCATCTCTAGATGCCCAGGCACCCAGCAAGGGGTTTGTCGCACCGGTTCGCGCTT
>SLOG01000320.1 GCA_007132635.1 Limnochordia bacterium | reverse complement strand
TACAACTCGCGCGCCTGCCTTTTCTAACAGACGGCCAAGTTTGAGAGTAATATCCAGAACCACATCCTTTTCGTAGCTTCCCTGCGGGCCAATCGCCCCTGGATCCGATCCGCCATGGCCCGCGTCGAGAGCAACCACGCGGTTGCGCAGGATCGAACTGTCCCCGGCTCTAGCTCGAACAATCTCTTCTACCTCACGTTCTGCCAGAGGAGCCTCCTCCTCAGGCGGGCGGCTGAGTGCCGCCATATGCCGCTGAGCTTCATCAGGAGTGCCCTCAAAAAGAGTCATATGGTACTTGGCGTCTTGGTCGCTAACTGTAAGCGGCGTGAGAGGTGCATCCAACTCCATGACCACACGTGTCACCGAGGGCAGATACTGACTCACACGCAGCCGCCTAACCACAGGATCATCTACAGCGAACTCTTTGGCACCGCCGATCAAAGTCGAATTCTTGAAATCCAAGACTAGTCGGTCAGGCTCGAGTAGATGAATCACATGGTAGGGTGGTTCCTCATTGGCTGCAAACCACAGATGGGGTTCAGTCTCCTCCCGGGAAAACCCGACATCGGTTATCTGATAGTTAAACTCTATCTCCAACCCGCCATCATGCCAACGATGGATCTCATATCCAGTTGAGCGATTCAGATCGAACACCACCCGCATCGTTTGATCATCAAAGCGGCTGGTCCGAATTCGTTGAATGATAGTATCATCGATAGCCATATCTGGGATCTCTCGAGACTGCACACCCAATAAATCTATCACTAAACGATCTGGATACGTCAGCAGAACACTCTCGTAACCAATGTAGTCTTTTACATCAATAAACACACGCGAGCGCGTCCCACCCAGGTAACTGATTTCCTGCAGTTGGGGTTCTGCATCTGGATCTAGCTCCAACGCCAGCGACTCATCGGGAGGCTCCCCGTCATCGATATCGGTTGGAAGATCCACATCACTTAACTGCGCCTGCCCATCATCCGGCGAAGCCGCCTGGGACCTCCTCGCCGGGGTCGGCAGCGTTAGACGCAGAGCCATCGCTTCGGCATCAAAAACGATCCGTATATTCAGAAGATCCGCTACAAAGCGTAACGGTACCATCATTGTATTATCGGTAATCTCCGGCGCTACCGCCATCAGACGCTCTTCTCCGTTGACTACGACCGTCGTCTCCCCGACTCGCATTGCCAGGACATGTTCCGGGAGCTTCAAGGTGGCCAGCTTTTCGTGGTGATCCCAGACTACCTCTGCCCCTAGATGCTCAGCAAACACATGTATGGGTACCAAAATGTTACCATTGACAACCGTTAACGGCAGATCAGAAATAACCGGCTCGTCCTGCACGATTAACTGCAGGCTAACCGGCTCAGCATGGGCAGCAGAGACAAACAGAAGCAGGATGAACAAAGACAGTATACCGATAATTCTTGGCATCGAGAACAACCCTCCCGCATAACTCTCAGACATACGTTCGCTTTCCACCAATAGGAATCCTGCAACGAGGGGGCCATTCGTTTGTTCACAAACTACTCAAAGCCGACAAATGACGGGCCAGGCCATGTCTACGAGCGTCTTGTGAATTGCAGCGTACTTTGGTATACTGAGTTAGCAGGCCAAACAGGCGAATGAAAAACCTCTTCTGCGGAGGGAGGGATACTCATGGATGACGCGGTTAAAGTCATAGCGACGAATCGAAAAGCGCGCCACGAATTCCACGTTGACGATACCTTTGAAGCTGGTATCGTTCTTCAGGGTACAGAGGTCAAGTCAATCCGGCAGGGCCGTGTCAACCTACGCGACGGCTATGCACAAATCCACAAGAATGGTGAGATCTTCCTCCACGGCATGCATATTAGTCCCTATGAACAGGGAAACCGGTTCAACCATGATCCCGTACGGCCACGCAAACTGCTCCTTCACAAGCGAGAGATAGGCAAGCTAGCCGGAGTTCTACGCGAAAAAGGATATACTCTTGTTCCTCTCAAGATCTACTTTCGACGAGGAAAGTGTAAGATTGAGATGGCACTGGCTCGCGGGAAGAAGCTGTACGACAAACGTGAAGCGTTAGCCCGTAAAGACCAAGCTCGCAGCATCGAACGCGCTGTCAAAGAGCGGTACCAAGGCTAAAGACTCTGTTGATTGCGGTTGAAAGCAACCCCAGGGTATGGTAAACTATAGATGGAAACATCCATGGGGGTGAATTAGTTTCGACACGGGTAGGAAGAGCATTAGAAGCGGGCCGAGGTCCCCAATACCTCGTTAAACTTGGGAACCAATTAGTTGCAAACAATAATTACGCCTTAGCTGCTTAAGACAGCTAACACTATCTCGAGCCTTGCCTGTGGGATCGGGAATAGTGTCAACCTAGCAGGCTACCATTGAGGAACCGTCCGGCACTCGATGGGAATTTGACGGACTGGTTCAGTGTTCATCTAGCTGTAGAGAGGGACAATGGACGAGACTAAAAGCTACAGCTACGCTCGAAGAAACTGATGTGTTTTCACCCGTGGACAGCGGTGCAACTCCGCTCACCTCCACCAATTTTGTCCGAGAAGACTTCTTCTGGTCTATGAGTGAAAAAGGGCCCCTTGCATAGGGGCCCTTTCTGCTGCAGTTCTTTCTTTCCAATACACTGGCAAAGGAAAAACCGACAGGGAATAGCTGCCGGCTGCTGTTCGTATAGGTCAAAATTGATCTCCTAGATTATGCTCAAAATCACCGAAAGTGCAAGGAAAGAATCTGCTAAGTATTTCGTGGCCATTTCAAGCACCTTTTCCGATCCCTTCGGCTGGTTGAAAAACATACGCCCTCCACCACCGATGGAACCGAGCCCTTCCCCCTTACTCTCCTGGAGAAGTACTGCTCCGATCAAGCCCACCGAAATAAAGAACTGAATAATCATGAGAAGTG
>SLOG01000200.1 GCA_007132635.1 Limnochordia bacterium | reverse complement strand
GCCAATACGGTCGGTTTGGCAGTGGCCGGTGCGGGCCGTGCCGGCTTGCGGTTGACGCAGCATTTTTTTGAGCGTCTGCAGGTGGCTGGTATACCGACTCACTATCTGGCAGCTGATCCTGAGAAGGTGTCGATGACGGTGCGGCCGGCGGAAGTTTTCGGGAGTGGTCTTGAGGTGATTGTCCGTTACCGCGCGGTGGGCAGTTTTCTGCGCCGGTATGGAGCGTATGTCAGCGAAGGGCAGCCCCTCGATGGTTTCGTGGAGATGACGCTCAAGGATGATGCTCGGGAGGATCCGTCGGTGTCCGAAGACGCCTTGGCTATTCTGGGTATTCTCTCAAAAGCGGAGTATCGTACTGTCAAGCATTTGGCGCGGCGGACGGCTGCCATCATAGCAGACGAACTGCGCCGAAAGGGCCTCGACTTGTTTGATCTGAAACTGGAGTTTGGGCGCGCGATCGACGACGGAAAGCTCCTTCTCATCGACGAGCTTTCTGGAGGCAATATGCGCGTTTACAGAGGCACCCAGCTGCTGGATCCCTTCGAGCTTACGAAAGCGGTGCTTGACGCGACTGAAGATAATGCGCAGAGCTGCCGATAGATATAACAAACTAATCTGAAACGGGGGGGACTTGAATGAACTGTAAGGGCAAAGTTCAACGGGTAGCGGCGGTGGCTGTGCTGCTTTTGCTGACCTTGTCTACTGCGGTGGCGGGATCCGGAGATTCGGCTGGCGAGGCCACACGGATTCGGCTGAACCAATGGTATTCGGGCCAAGTTAGCAGTGACAACACGTCAGATTGGTGGTTGGTACAGATCGACGGTAACGGGATTCTTGAGGCCACTGTCCGGACAGCTGGAGGAGGCGGCCGCATTCGCGTTTGGCTGTACCATGCCGAGCGCACCGGCAGCAACTTAACCAACTCGTATTTGGATGCTGGTTCAACTGTGACTCTTGACCATCCCACAGGCCCAGGAACATACTTAGTGCGTGTCGGTCGCATAAGGGACTCGGTGCGTTATGAGCTCAACGTGCATCTGAATCCGCCGATGCTTCCCATGGATCCGATCGACAACCATACACCGGCAGATGCGGCACCGATGAGCCCAAATGGAAGCGTAACCGGCAATCTGGGCTACTACTGGCACCCAATTGGTGCTGAATCGACAGACTGGTGGTGGGTGGATGCCACGGATGATTGTGTGCTTGAAATTTCGCTTCGTATACCGGACGCCGAAGGCCGAGCTCGTGTCTGGCTCTACCATCCAGAACGAACCGGCAGCAATTTTGCTAACACCTATGTGGATGGCAGAAATACTGAGACGATCTCGTTTCCTGTAGCGGCAGATCGCTACTTGGTCAAAGTCGATCGGGTTGCGGGACATTTCTCTTATGAGCTGTCTAATCGGCAGGTTAGGACGCTGCTCCCGCCGGACGGTAAGTCCAACACGTCGGCAAATGATGCCTACGCGGTAGAGTTAAACGCGCGGGCCACGGGCAATCTCGGTTACTACCTGCATGGTACGGGAACTGAAACCACCGATTGGTGGCGGGTGCAGGTGCCAGACGTAGGGGTTTTGCATGTGGCCCTCCAGATACCTGACCCCCAAGGTCGTGTCCGCTACTGGTTGTATCACGAAGACCGCTTAGGCAGTAACCTGGCTAACGCGTATGTGAATGCGGGTGAGTCGGAGTCTATCCATTATGAGGTGACTCCTGGTACGTATTACGTCAAAGTGGACCGGATTACTGAACACTTCTCGTACGAGCTCTTGCCGACACTGACACCCGTGAGTCTTACAGCCACACATACTCCCGCAGGTGACCGCGACGCAGCCCGGGCTTTCAGCATCGGGGAACCTGTCGCCGCAAGCCTTGGTTACCTGAACCAGGATACTAACCACTGGTGGCGGATCCGAGTGAACCAATCGGGGACTCTGAACGTCAATGCCTATATTGCGGACCCCAACAGCCGGATGCGGCTGTGGATCTATGAAGAGGGAAGCGGAAGCAATCGAGCCAACACCTATGTTGACGGGGAATCGGTCGACGGCTTCGCGATCCCTGTTGAGGCAGGAGTGTACGAGGTGCGTGTTGACCGTATCAGCGGCTATTTCTCGTATCTCCTGTCTGCTGGACTTGCCGTGGGCGATGGAAGGCCCCAGGTTGTCGGCGTCTACCCCGCTGACGGCAGTCGAGATGCTTCGCGACGGGGTGGTGCGGCCGCATTGTTTGATCGAGAACTGGACTCTCGGAGTATCGACACGCGCACTGTTCAGCTGCAGGATGCACGCGGCCGGAGTGTTCGGGGACGAGTTGCGGTAAACGGCAGTATGGTGGCGTTCCAGCCTGAAGAGGACCTTGAGCCGAACTCCCAGTATTCTCTGCATATCTCGCGATCGGTGAAGGACACAGATGGCCGCGATTTGGGTCGCGACGTTTCGGTGTCGTTCACTACGGCGCACGCTGAGGATATCGAACAGCCTGTAGGGGTTAGTGAGGGATATCCCGAGTGGGAGCCGGCAGACGACTATGAATCGTGGGTACCCCATGGCGATGCTGACTACGGACAGGGATTGGATGCCCTCGAGGATTTCATTGCTGAGGCTGACCAGTCGAGAGCGATGCATCCTAGCTTACTGGAAGAACTGGTGCGGATCTTGGAACAGTTGATTCTTGGGTATTCTAGTGACGGCGACGTGCAGCCGCAGCCAGTTCCCTTGACGCAAGACAGTGTGCTTGAGGACGTCGGCGAGGCCGTGCGGCTCGGGATCTTGTCGGATGCTGCAAAGCAGCGGTTGATTCGTATCTTGTCGCAAAGCTGGTAGTCTGAGAAGGTGTCGATTTTGTCTATTGAAAAAAACGTTGTAGATTGGTAATATTAACGGTAGCAGTATGGCTTGAAAAAATACGAAGGGAAAGAGGGATGAAGATGAAACGCTGGATGCTTCTGCTGTTAGTCGTAGGTGCACTGATTTTCGCGGGATGTGTTGACTACCAAGAGGAGATGACTCTGAACGCAGACGGATCGGGTATCATGACGGTGCTGGTGGGAATGGACATGTCGATGTTCAGTATGTTTGAAGACATGGAGGAAGACGGTCTCGAGGACGATGCTGATGACGAGGGAGGGCTTGAATTCTCCGAAGACTTCGCGGATGTGGAGGGTGTAGAAATCCTGGAAGAAGAGTCGTACCGTGATGGTGACTGGGAATGGTCGCGCGTGGTCATCGCCTTTGATTCTCTGGAAGCTCTCGCTGAATCCCAGGGGGATGACGGCGATCTCGGTGTCATCACTTGGAGCCAAGGACCCGATGGACGATGGTACTTTGAGCGTGAGCTACCTATCATGGGCGCCGAGGATGATGAAGAATTGGACCAAGAAGCTCTAAATATGATGGCGGGCTTCCTTGGTGATTCAAGCTTCACGTATTCGGTCGTTTTCCCAGGAGCTGTCCTGGAAGCCAATACGGATGAAGAGCTGATCGAATTTGCTGAGAGCCGAGTAACATGGACATTCCCTCAGATCGATTTGATGCGTGAGAGTGTTACTCTGCGGGCTGTCATTCAACCGTGACATACTCCCCATGGCTGAAGCCAGTGCTTTAGGCGATTTTGAGAAGCAAAGACACCACAGCCAAGGCTGTGGTGTCTTTGCTTCAAAGCGTCAAACGCCCACTTTCTCAGTGGCCTTCTGTTGTTCCTGCCTGTCGGCCCACAGCGAATCCGCCACAGGCTGCCACGCTGCCGCTGGCTCGTGACATTTGCACGTGAGTGTTTCAACGGATTCTGGATTGTGGCGTTGTGTCGATACCGCACCAGATTTTTGAACCATGGCTGCTAACGCATTCGGATTGTCCAGGAGCGGACAGGGCCGCAAATGGTTGTCATTAAAGGGTTGATGCAGACGATACTGACGGAAGAGCTTGGAATGCAGCGCCTCCCACAGGCTGACATCGTGTATATTCACGTCGGAATAGTGGATAAACGCACAGGGCTCCACGTCCCCATGGGCGTTGATGTGCATGTAGGTGCGCCCGCCTGCAATACAGCCATGAACGTACTCGCCGTCGTTCCAGAAATCCATGAGGAAGATTGGCTTCTCCGTCCGCAATTTCCTGACCCGGTCGTACATATGGCGGCGTTGGTCAGGTGTCGCGAGCAGACTCGCATGGTCACCTTCGCCTAGGGGAACATACGTGAAATACCATCCGAAGAAACATCCCTGCTCGACCATCAAGTCTATGAAGCTATCGGATACCACCTCAGCAGTATTCTCTCGATGGTAGCAAGTCGAGAACCCGAAACCAACGCCGGCGTTTCGCAGGAGCTGCATAGCTCGAACCGTGTGATCGTAACTTCCAGCGCCGCGCCGTCGATCATTGTTTTCGGAAAAACCTTCTACGCTGATCGCTAGCAGTACGTTGCCGACGCCGGCCAAATCTGCTGCCAACTGCTCGTCCACAAGGGAACCATTGGTGAAGGCGAGAAACATGCAGTCTACGTGTTTTCGGGCGAGGTACACGATGTCCGATGCTCGGAGTAGAGGTTCACCGCCTGAGAAAAGGTACATGTAGATACCCAAAGACTTGCCTTCGGTTACAATGCGGTCGAGTTCCGCTAGCTCTAAGTCAGCATGTCTGTCGTAGTCTTTGGCCCAGCAGCCAATACAGTTCATATTACAGCGGGATGTAGGATCCATCAAAATGGCCCAAGGTACGCCGACATCGTGTTCTTGGGTCAATTTGTCACGCGCAGGTATCCCGAGGAGGTTCGCGTTCAACAGGAAGTTGCTGAGAAAACGCCTGCGGACAATAGGCTCAAGCTGTGTAAAGGCTCGTTCAACCATCTGCCGCCAACTGCTGTGTGGGTCTTGCAGCACTTCCTCTGCGTAGTTAAGGATCATCTTGTGTCGCGGGATCTTGGCAAAGGGTCTCAGCCATCGGACGAGTTTTAACACGTTCTCTTCCGGATTCTTTTCGACATACCGCAGACCTTCGCCAAGCACAGCATTCTGGAGATGGTGCTTCATTGATGATGCCATCCTTTATCCCTCCCGTATTCGGAGCGAGCTGCGTGGAGCGGGTTATATGAACGGTACATTCAGCGAGAGTGTCTTGTTTCTTCCCAAGTTTATGCTATCATATTTTTGCATTAAATGCAATATAAGTTACAAAATACCTAATTACTGTATTTTTTCTAGTGGAACATCTCTAGTTTGTAGGGAAGGAAAAGCCGCCACAATCCGGGAATAATATTTAGGGATCTGAAATGGGAGGACAGTGTTCGTGGTTTCATTTTAAGAAAGGGGAAAGAGAATGCAGAGAGTTTGTTTGATGGTTGTTCTTATGGTGTGTGTGTTGGTCAGTTCTGTTGGTGCTGCCGCCGATTGGTCGGCAGTGGAAGAAGCAGACGTCATTGTTGTTGGCGCCGGTTTTGCTGGAATGGTCGCCGCTGTTGAGGCGGCAGACACTGGAGCCCGGGTTGTGCTGTTTGAGAAAACGACTCGTACAGGTGGTAGTGTTGTCATTGCTGGGGGTTCTTTGAGTGGAGCTAACGCAATGATGCAGTATGAGGCCGGTATCACGCATGACTCAGCCGAAGCTTTCTATGCCGATATCTTCCGTTTGGGCCGCGGGAAGCATGATCCCCAACTGGCTTGGACGCATGTACGGAACGCCGGTTTGGCCGTAGATTACATGGACAAACTGGGTGTCGATTTTGGCGATCGGCAGCCTGGGAACAGTGCTTATGACCCGTTCGATATTGACCGGCAGTACATGGCTGAAGACGGAGGGTTAGGGTATTACTATGTGTTGGATGCAGAGATCAATAAGCGGATTGAGCGCGGCGACATCCAGCTCTTTTTATCCACTGAGGTTGTGGATCTGCTTCAGGATAAGACTGGCCGGGTAGTAGGTGTTACAGCAGTGGATGCTGAGACAGAGGAGTCCCAAGACTACACAGCTCCCGCTACCATTCTCGCGACCGGCGGTTATGCCGCCAATATGGAGCTAATCCAACGGTATAACTACGAAAACGCTCTGACAGCAGCCCTTCCTCATGCGACTGGCGATGGATACGTGATGGCTGAGAAAATCGGTGCTGGTTTTGCTAACATGGAGTACCTGCCAGCGTATCCCGGTAGCATTCCTCTACCGGATAGCGACTACCGCCACAGCGTCTCAGCGCAAGTTGTGAATTATCCCGGAGCGATTTGGGTGAACCACTACGGCCAGCGGATGAGCAGTGAAGATGGGTTAACTGTGACCCAACGGCAGGACGTCTGGGCCAACGCGCCGGCTAACACAGTGTTTATCCTGCTCGACAGCCGCATTCGTGCCGAGAATGAAAGCATTGTGTCGGGTCGGGATTGGGAGTATTTCGACGGCCTGATCGACGACGGTGTTGTGCAGGTCGCCGATACGATCGAAGAATTGGCCGAAAAACTCGGAATTGCGTCGAGTGGCCTCGTCGAGACGGTTGTCCGTTACAATGGCTTTGTGGATGCGGGAGAGGACACAGATTTCGGACGTGCGGATCTTGCGTATGCGTTAGAAGAAGCTCCGTTCTATGGCTTCAAGACCTACCCCTATGTGCTCTTGACCAAGGGCGGTCCCACCATGAACACCCGGGCACAGCTTCTCGATACTGATGGAAAGATCATCTGGGGTGTCTACCAGACAGGAGAACTTGTGGGCGGTGCCAACATTGGCGGCCATGGTTCCGTTGGCGGTTTGGCACACACCATTAACGTAGTATGGGGAAGAATCTCCGGACAGAATGCGGCCGAATACGCGCTCATGCAAAGACAGTAGGCGAACCAGCGGGACAAGCAAGAACCTGGAGGCAAGCTCCAGGTTCTTGCTGTCATCGCTTTAAGGAGTAAAGACATAGGAAGAGCCTTTTTCCAACGTGACGTCGAGGGTCTTGTCTCTCCAGCGGATCCGCAGTGGGCTGCCGGCCAGCGACGTAATAACAGCTTGCTTAAGCTGGCCATGGCACCATTCCAGATTAACCGAAAATCCTCCTCGCGCCGCAAGGCCACGGATATGGCCGGAGTGCCATGCTTCTGGCAGAGCTGGAAGGAGATGGAGTTCGCCAGCATGGCTTTGAAGAAGCATCTCTGCTATGGCGGCCGTACCCCCGAAATTCCCGTCGATCTGAAACGGCGGATGGTTGTCCAGAAGGTTAGGAAGCGTGGATTGAGCCAGCAGGGCCAGAAGGTTTTTATGCGCCTCCTGGCTATCCCAGAGCCGGGCCCAGAAATTGATAATCCACGCCCGACTCCAACCCGTATGACCGCCTCCGTGACTCAAACGGCGTTCGAGAGTGCGGCGGGCAGCTGCCGCAAGTTCAGGTGTCTCGTCGGGGGATATGGCATCGCCAGGGTATAAGGCCCACAGGTGCGAGATGTGGCGGTGGCCTGGCTCGGCTTCATCGTAGTCTTCGGCCCATTCCTGAATCTGCCCATGGCGGCCGACCGTGGGTTCTGGCAGCCGTTCGCGGATCTTCTGGGCCTCTGTACAGAACTCTGGGTCTGTGTTTAACAGGCATGCTGCCTCCATCGCAGCATCCAGTAGATAGGTGATGATCTGACTGTCCATGGATGGCCCTATGCAGAGGCATCCTCGTTCGCCGTTAGGTAATACATAAGTGTTCTCAGGCGAGACCGAAGGCGAGGTGACTAGACGGCCCTGCGCGTCCTCGACCAGGAAATCGAAAAAGAACTCGCTTGCCTCTTTCAGAGTGGGGTAGATTCTCGCCAGAAATGTATCGTCTAGAGAAAAACGGTAGTGTTCCCATAAATGCGTACATAGCCAAGCCGCGCCCAACGGCCAGTACGTCGAGGGGATGTGTTCTCCCTGCGGAGCGGTGTCCGCCCAGATGTCTGTGTTGTGATGGCAGCAGAATCCCTTAGCATCATACATGAATCGAGCTGTTGTTCTGCCGGATACCCGGAGCCTTTCGATAAAGGCAAACAGAGGTTGGTTGAGTTCGGCGAGCTGGCAGACATCGGCCGGCCAGTAGTTCATCTCCAAGTTTATGTTAATGGTGTACTTGCTGTCCCAGGGAGGCAGCCACTCTTGATTCCAAATCCCCTGGAGCGTAGCTGGAAGGGTCCCGGGACGGCTGGAGCCTATGAGTAAGTAGCGCCCGAAGTGGAAGTACAACGCAGCTAAGCCTGGATCACTCTCGCCTAATTTGACACTACTCAACCGTTGGTCCGTTGGTTGGTTCGCCGTGTCGGATGCTGTGCTGGCAGCCAGGTGCAGCTCCGTCCGGCGGTAAAGAACCTGGTGATCCTTCTCATGGTCGTCGATGAGTTGATCGACATCCTTCGCTGCAGCCTTCTGCAGCTGCTGTTTCAGCACAACGTCGGGACGGTCATGGTAAAACGTGGTGGCCCCGCCGATCACGATGATTGCTGAGTCGGCGCCGCTGACCAAGATCCTGTCGCCGATGCGGCTGACACTGCCCCCGGTGGCCGTGACCTGCAGTCCGGCAGTCCACGCGGGTCCTGGGCTGTCTGGACTGCCGCTTCCACCGGACAAGAAAACGCAGTCGTCCGACTGTGGTTCGAGCATATCGACGTAGTGCGAATACCTGGTATTGCTGCCCAGTCTACGCAGACGCAAACGGCAGTCTATGCTGCCAGGAGTACTGGCCTGCAGGCAGACGACTATCACTTGGTCCACGGCACTGGCAAAGTAGTGGCGTGTAAAAGCGGTTTCGCCGATGTGGTAGCTCACTTGGGCTGTGGCTCGCTGCAGGTCTAACTCTCTGCGGTAGTCGTTGACGTCTTCGCTGTGCTGCATCTCCAGCTCCACGTCAACGAATGGTTCGAAATGTCGTTGGTTTTCTGGTAACGCAGTCATTGAGAGGCGGGCCAGGTCTTCAGCTTCCCTAATGCGACCATCGCGCAACAGGCTACGGAGACGGGGCAGATGCGTCAGGGCGTCGGGATTGTGGCGATCTCGTGGGCCGCCATACCAGACGCTGTCCTCATTGATCTGCAGTCGGTCATGGGCTGTATGACCGAAAACCATTGCTCCAAGGCGTCCATTTCCTATGGGCAGAGCTTCGTTCCAGTTCTCGGCCGGACTTTCGTACCAGAGCACGTGTTCAGGCATAGAGAGACCTCCCTTAGTTGTCATACTTCAGATCACCTGGGTGAACTATAGTACCATGAGAACGCACTCCACCCATTCGGTGCCCAGGCCCTACCGTGCAGAGGTGCTGCAGATCTGCCTGTGTGTTCTCATGCGCCGCCACGACTTTCCCGACAAAAATCACGTGGTCGCCCGTAACGTGCTCCGACGTAACGATGCACTCAAAGTTCGCCACGGCATCGGTGAGAACCAAACTGTCGATGACACATGCCGGCTCCGCACCTGCATCCGCGAGTTTCAGTTTGTCCTGGTCGCGCCCGGATATTGTCCCGTAAAGCAAGGTTTCTCGCGCCATGGATTCCGACGGAATGGCAAGGACGAAGCTGTGAGAGTGGCGAATTACTTCGAGTGAATAGCGCCTAAGCCCTACAGAAATTGCTAACATAGGCGGCTCGTGGGATGTGCACATCCACCAACCCAGAGCGATGGGATTGACCATACCCTTTGCGTCCCTGGCTAAAGCGATGGTAACGCTTTCGGGGTACTTCCTTCTTATAGCCTGACTGTAGCGAACCGCGTGCTGCACAGGATATGCCCCCCAAAACAAGATTTTGCCTTTCTCTTCGCTCCAGCTTGCAGAATCCCTTTATCTTTCCTTGGGCTGTCTGGATTTTAGGAGGGAAAGGTCAGCAAATTCCGAAGTACGTAATAACAGCGTGAGTGACGGATTGGAAGGGAGTACATGAGTGGTGGAACAGAGAATGATTCAACCCAAACGGGTTACCTCGGGCCCAAAGCAGCATTTTTTCGGTTACTATGACAAGGCTCAATGGGACTTCTCCGACCGCTGGCTTCTTGGCTGTGCTGCTGACGTCGCTGGTCGTCAACCTTCGCCTAACGATGTACTGACGTTAGGGATGATTGACACCCAGTCCAGTGATGGCTTTATGCCCTTCGCGTCGACCAAAGCATGGTGCTGGCAGCAGGGCTGCATGCTGCAGTGGCTTCCGGGATCGGATGCCGAGGTTATCTATAATGACCGTATTGGCGACCGCTTTGTCAGCATCATCCGCAACGTGCAGACCGGCGAATGGCGAATTCTTCCTCGCCCGGTCTATTCGGTCAGCCCCGACGGTCGGTATGCAGTGAGTCTGAATTTCTCGCGTCTCGATTGGGCACGTCCTGGTTATGGTTATGCCGGAATCACGGACTGGCGGGCCGATGTAGACGCGCCCAGCGACGATGGTGTCTTTGTCATGGACTTAGCGACCGGAAAGCATCATCTGGTCATATCGCTTTACGAGATGCGCGCCTTAGAGACGGATTGCAGTATGTTGGGAGTGCATCATTGGGTCAACCACCTTCTTTTTAACCCCAGCGGTACGCGCTTCGTCTACCTCCATCGCTGGTTTTCTGAGGACACGGGTGGTTTCGCCACGCAGCTCTGTACGGCCAATGCGGATGGGAGCGACATGTTTGTCTCGCAGCTGTCTCGCAGTTCGCACTTCATCTGGGAAGACGACACTACGATTCTGATCTGGGGCGCTGATCGTGGTGTGCCGGGCTACTATCGTCTGCAAGACAAAACGGATGCGAAGGAACGAATTGGCGAAAATGTGTTAGTTCGGGATGGACATTGTACTGTGTCCCCAGACAAACGCTGGCTTTTGACTGACGAGTATCCGGATGCGACAAACCGAAGGGCGCTTCTGCTTTATGACTTGAAAGAAGATTATAGAGTGGATATCGCCCACCTGCAGAATGACCCATCGTTGACTGGTCCTCTCCGCTGCGACCTCCATCCACGCTTCAACAGACAAGGCGACCAAGTGTGTATCGACTCTGTCCATGAAGGTGCGCGGCAGATGTACTGCTTTGATGTATCGGCGGTTGTCCAATGAGGCTGAGGATAGAGGAAACCAGGAGTTTGCTGTGGTACAGCGAAGAAATGCCGTAGCAAGTGAATATGTGAGTAAAAGGCAAACGGTCGAAAGGCCGGCAATCGGCATAATTGAGAAAATCAACAGCTTTTCAGAACGTCGTTTGTTGAATGTCAAACAGCTGATGCTGTTTGACAGGGTTTTTGCAGTGATGTTGGACTTAAGAAAAGTTCATGAAAACGTGAGGTGGCACTGTGGACATAGGCGTGTTTGTCTCCATTACCGACGATGTAAACGCGGAATTCCGAAAAGTACGGGACCTTGACATGAAGGCGTGTCAGCTGAACTGCTGGGATGAAGAGCTGTTTACCGATGCTGTAGCAGATCAGGTTCT
>SLOG01000363.1 GCA_007132635.1 Limnochordia bacterium | reverse complement strand
TGCAGCAAGCCCACGGTGTTGCGATCTTCCCGTCGGTACTCAAAATTGGTTTTGGTATCGGTGGGCTAATGGGCGACGGTTTGCTGATGGAGCGAGATAGCGATGGTAACTGGCATGGCCCTGGGTTTATGGATATTCGCGGCTTGTCCTATGGGCTGCAGGCTGGCATTCAGTCCATCGGTATGGTCCTGGTTATCACCAATGAGCAGGGAATGGAAAACTTTCGCTCGGGCAACCTCAAGTTGGGCGGAGATGCGTCTTTCGCTATTGGGCCTTGGGGACGCAGCGGCGAGGTGTCGACCGATCTGAAAATGGAGTCCTCAATCTACGGTTATTCCATAGCACGAGGAGCATTTTTGGGTATTTCGTTAGCCGGGTCCGACATTCGCGTAGTTCCCAGCTTAAATGAGGCGTACTGGGGAGACTTCGTTACGTCTGAAGCACTGTTTGATCGACCAGCGAACGATGCCCGGATCCTACCACTGCTGGAAGAATTGGAACGATTCATGGATGTGCAACTAAGAAGTCGTTGATTTTCTCGATTTTGACGAGGGCCAGTTTACGCCGTTTACCTAAAATGCCAGGTAAACGGCGTGGCGTGATGCCCTCGTCCGTAGTAAAACGGAGAAAATCAACGCCTTCCTAGATAAGTCTGCACGTCCAGCCGATTCTCAATGTGTTCATCGCCAGTTGTGTGGTTCATTTTCACTGTACCACTCCCTGTGGGCCGGATCAACATTTTCGGTATCAATTGATTCCATGTGCACGTATCTTAGTTTTAGTCTGGAGCCAGAATAGAGCGGTACCATCACCCACTACTGTGTTACGGATATAGCCTCCGAGCTTGCCCGCTTGGCTATCGACTAAGGCAGCACAACACTGCGCGCACCTGAGATACTAGGTACGCGCAGTGTTGTGGCATTCGTCTTGATCAAGAAAACCAACGGCCTGCTGCGCGTCCAGACAGGCAAACCCAGTTCCTCATATCTTGTCCCAGATCTGCTCTAGAAACTGGGGCAAAGCTTCCTCCGGATCCAGCGTATAGCCGCACTCCAAACCGACGAAACCAGCAAAGCCCGTCTCGCGGATGGCCTTTAGGATGTTGACGTAGTTGAGCTCGCCAGTGCCTGGCTGCTGGCGGCCGGGATTGTCCGCGATGTGGTAGTGGTTGATCCGGTCAATATAGTCTGTCGCATTGCGAATTACATTGCCCTCGGTGATCTGCTGATGGTAGACGTCGAACACGAGCTTGATGTTCGGGCTGTTCACCTGATCGATGACATACACCGACTCATCCGACCGCTGCAGGAAATGCCCCGGGTGGTTGATGAGCCCGTTCAGCGGTTCCACTTCGAGGATGATGTCGGAGCCCTCCAGCAGGTCTGCACAGTGTTTGAGGGTCTCGATCATGGAGTCTCGCTGAATCTCGCGGGAAACTCCTGCCATCTCATTGCCGGTCTGGGTGATGATGGAGCGGGCACCGAGGATCTCACAGGCGTGGATCGTTGCCTCCAGGCCCGCCAGGTAGTCATCCCGGGCGCTCGCGTCCACCAGATTGAAGCACGTGGTGCAGGTGGCCGCAATGCCGATTCCGATCTTTTCCTGCGCCTTGGCAAACTCACCGAGGTCGCCTAGAGACTGCCAGCGATAGAACTCTAGTCCGTTGAAGCCGTGTTCCTTCGTTTTCTGCAGTTGGTGCAGGGGGTCCGCTCCTGGAAATGGGCTGCCACACAGAGATAGTTTCATCAATCGATCACTCCGATTTTTTCTAGTATTGGTCCCAAACTGCCTGCGAAGGTGGGTGCCTGGCTGTCTGGTTTTACTCCATGGTTCTCGGTTCCGTCCCAGATATCCTGCGGGGCATGCCACGGCTCACTGCTCAGACACCACCCACATCGATTGCGGGAACGGCCTCTGGAGGTAGAGGACAGCCTAGCAGCTGTCGCGTCTTTTGGAAGGAGTTCTCTTTGTTTCGTGGAATGCTGGGATTTAAGAATCCGATAAAAATACCGTGTTGTCGAACCAGTAGAGGAGGTACCATATGAGCAAATCCCGCCCCAATCTGTTGTTTATCTTCACGGATGAACAAGCCCTCAGCGCCGTAGGAGCCTATGGCAGCAGCATTGACACGCCCCACTTAGATGCGTTGGCGGAGGAAAGCATCCTGTGGGAGCAGGCGTACGTCACGCAGCCGGTGTGTACGCCATCCCGGGCGAGTCTGCTCACCGGACTGTACCCCCATACGAACGGCTGCACAGAGAACAATCTGCCTCTGGCTGCCGACATTCCCTGCCTGCCGGAACTAGGAGATTTCGCCGGGTATGAAACAGCTTACTTCGGCAAGTGGCACTTGGGGGATGAGATCTACCCGCAGCACGGCTTCACCCACTGGCGAAGCATCGATGATATGTACTATGAATATTACTCAGCGGGGCGCGACCGCAGCGAGGCCAGTTCGTATACGGAGTGGCTGAAACAGGCGGGTTTTACTCCCGATGTGAAGACGGAGTATGGTATGGAAGGATTCAGCCGCAGCTTCTGCGCGCGCCTTCCCGAGGAGTACAGCAAACCAGCGTATCTCGGCGGAGAGGCCAGCCGGTTCGTACAGGAGTACCAAGACTCGCCGTTTATCCTGTGCGTCAACTTCTTTGAACCCCATATGCCGTTCTTCGGACCGCGCGATGGGCAGTACGATCCTAGCGCGGTAACGCTGCCGGACACCTTCTCGACGCCTCTCGACCCGGAAGCACCCCTCAAGGAGCGGCTCTTTAAGCGCGGATACGAAGTCCAAGGGCACAGCGGGCTTCCCCTTAAGACGGAAGAACACTGGCGGCGCCTCATCGCCAACTACTGGGGACTCTCCAGTTTGGTGGACACGTATGTCGGCCAGATCCTGGATACCCTAACAGCGTGCGGACT
>SLOG01000087.1 GCA_007132635.1 Limnochordia bacterium | reverse complement strand
CCCGCGCTCTGCAGGACGCTCGCGTTTCCGGACGTCAGGTTTTTATCATGGGAAATGGCGGCAGTGCCGCCGCTGCGTCCCACTGGGCCTGTGATTTTGGGAAAGGGATCAACACCGAGGGGCAGCCGCGGCTGCGTGTCATGAGCTTAGCGGATAACGCGGCTTGGTGGAGTGCCGTGGCTAACGATATCAGCTATGAAGCCGTGTTCGTCGAACAGCTGCAGAATTGGCTGCAGCCTGGGGATCTGGTGATCGGTCTGTCCGTCAGTGGGACCTCGCCCAGCGTTGTCCGGGCCCTAGAGTATGCAAAGTCTCGGAACGCAGTCTGCGCCGCCATCACTGGGCGTGGACCAAACCCCATGCTGGAAAATGCCGACATCGCGCTGGCTATCCCGTCGACGAACTATGGAATCGTCGAGGATGTGCACATGGTTCTGGATCATATGGTGTCGCAGTGTCTGCGCGAGTTATCAGTCTAAACAGCCCTTGGGCTGTTTTTGTCTTTCGCTGAATGTCGATTGCGTCTCAAGTGACGGGCTCTTCGATTGGAAGCAGGATTTGTCCAGCCCTCTTGCGAATTAAGAGGAAAGCCTTGGATGAGAGATGCGAGACCATGGGTTTGAGGAGGGAGCGAATCAACTGCATGATGTACAGACAACTGGGAACGTCGGATATCGAAGTCTCTGCCGTGGCTTTAGGCTGCTGGGTGTTTGCCGGCGGCCGGACATGGGGTGAGCAGTCAGACTCTGACTCCATCCGCACGGTCCATGCTGCTTTGGATGTGGGCATAAATTTTTTCGATACGGCTGAAGGTTACGGCAGCGGCTATTCGGAAACGATTTTAGGCCGCGCTTTGGAAGAGCGACGCAGCAAAGCTGTGGTCGCAACAAAAGTGAGCGAGAGCAATGCCGCCGAGGCTGATGTCATGGCTGCATGCGACCGCAGTCTGCAGCGGCTTAAGACAGACTACATTGATCTCTATCAGCTGCACTGGCCCAGCCGCGAGGTACCGTTAGAAGAGACTATTGGCGCTTTGGAGCGGCTGCAGCAGCAGGGTAAAGTCCGTACGTACGGTGTATGCAACTTTGGACCTAAGGACTTGGACGAGCTCTTGTCGGTCGGGAGTATTGTGTCCAACCAGCTCCCGTATAACCTTCTGTGGCGCGCCATCGAGGTTGACATTATTCCCAAGTGCACGGAACACAATATCGGGGTTTTGTGTTACAGTCCGCTAGCGCAAGCATTGTTGACTGGCAAATACCGCAGTGCTGACGATGTCCCGAGTGGGCGGGCTAGGACAAAGCATTTTTCGGGAGACCGTCCCGACGCTCGTCATGGAGAGGGTGGCCGGGAGGCAGAGACGTTTGCAGCAATCCACGAACTTGAGGCTATAGCCGAAGCCGCTTCTGTTTCCATGACTGATTTGGCCATTCAATGGTTGGCCCATCAGCCGGCGGTATCATCGGTGCTGGCTGGAGCCAGACGGCCCAGTCAGATCATTGCCAACGCCAGATCCTTGGGCTGTCCGCTGCCACAGGATGTTTTGGACAGGGCAACAGCGGCCACAGAAGAGTTGAAAGAGGCTTTTGGCAGCAATCCCGATATGTGGGGGAGCCGGTTTCGATAGCTCGGTTCTTACGGAACGCTTAGTGAGTGCTGTGTGCAGTCTGTCGTGGATGCGGTAGATGGCGGACGAGAAGCGGAGGGAGGAACAGCTGTGACATCGAAAGAACGAGTTTTGCGCGCTTTCGCGTGTGAAGAACCTGATCGCGTGCCCATCAACTACTTGGCCAATCCTGGCATTCACGGACGACTGATGCACCATTATGGGTTGGCTCCTGGCGAACAGGAAACACTTCTGGATATTCTGGGGGTCGATTTTCGCGGCGTAGCTGCCCCTTATTCAGGGCGTGAGCTGCATCCACCGGTGCCTGAACGGCGTGTGCAGCCGGAATGGGGAATCCGCACTCGCTGGATCGAACATGAGACCGGTGGGTACTGGGACTACTGCGATTTTCCGCTGCAGCATGCGTCAGTGCACGAGGTCGAGGCTTGGCCCATGCCTTCTCCGGATGACTACGACTATACCAACGTACGTGAGGTCTGCCTGCGCCAGAAGGAGTACGCGGTTTTCGTCGGCGGCGCCGGGTTGATCGATATCATCAACAAGTCGGGGATGCTGCGTACCATGGAGCAGGTCTTGGTGGATCTGGTGACCGACGACGAGGTTGGTCTGCGGCTTATCGACCGCCGCTTGGACATTCAACTGGAAGTCGCCCGGCGCACGATTGAGGCTTCGGAGGGCGGCATCGACTTTGTGTGGATCGGTGAAGATCTGGGTACCCAGAAGTCGCCGCTTATCAGCTTAGATCTCTTTCGTCGCCACATCCGGCCGCGCCATCAGCGATTTGTTGATTTGGCCAAATCGTTTGGCCTGCCGGTGATGATCCACTCCTGTGGGTCCAGTAGTTGGGCGTATGAAGATTTTATCGAAATGGGCGTCAACGTGGTGGATACGCTGCAGCCTGAGGCCAACGACATGGCGCCAGCGTATCTCAAAGAGCGCTTCGGCGGCCGGTTAGCTTTCCACGGCGCTATATCTACGGCTGGTCCGGTGGCTTACGGAACCGTCGACGATGTGGTGCAGACGGTTCGGGATACTCTGGAGATCATGATGCCTGGAGGCGGTTACTGTCTAGCGCCCACACATCAGTTGCAGGACAATTCGCCAACGGAAAACGTTGTTGCCATGTATGAGACGGCTCACAAATTCGGACGCTACTAAAAAGAGGGGATTTGGCATTATGCGATTGGATATTATGTTGGCCCATCTTGTGCTGCTTGTGCCGGTAGCTGTGCTATCTTACCAAAAACTGCAGAATATGCAGGGCGGGTTTGTCGTGTGCATGCTTCTGCTCGT
>SLOG01000190.1 GCA_007132635.1 Limnochordia bacterium | reverse complement strand
GTGTGCACTTTTCCTTCTTCAATGCCTAACCCACTCAAATCCTCTTTGAGGGGGATGCGGGAATCGGCGATGCGTATCTCCAGCACCTCGTCCAGTGGCGTTGTCACGTAAGGACTCACCAGACCGTAGGAGATATTGCCAAGGAGCGGGTCGTCTGCATGGTCGAATGCTAGATCCACGGACTGCGTACCTGGTGCCGCATGGACGAAACGCAGGCGCGCTTCACCTTCAGGCACCTCACGTAAATCATCTTCCATCACTCTCGCCTGCAGCAGAAACGCATCAGTCGGGTCTTCGCCCATGACGATGCTCCACAGCCAATCCAAGAATCCGTCTTCTCCTTCAGCAGCCTTGCGCTCCAACTCGTCTGGAACGACGAGTCCAGACAATGCAATCGTGTAGTGAGTCTCCGGATCGAAACGCTGGGTCTTGGTCAGCGACACACCGTCCACAGTAACTATGATGTTCGCCTCAACAGCTGCCGCTTCCATGTAACCGCTGACTTGCAGGTATTCCATGGACTGCCATTCTTCAGGCTCAAGACCCTGCAGCCCTTCGAATGTTGGGACAACTGCAACGGAAACGCCATCCGCATTGGGCGACAAATTGACCACGCGTATCGAAGTCATGTATTCGTCATCTGCAGCAGCTGGCAGATTACCCAGCGAGACCAACGCCAATAAGGTTACCAGGATCAAAACCGTCCATCGTTTCAACACAATCGCTCATCCTCTCGTTTTGAGCAGAAGCAACGTACCCATCCAGCCTAAGTGTAAGCTGACAGTGCTTCGTGTGTCAAACCTCGGTTGGCGCCGGTGGCTCAAAAAAAACGCAAACCAGAGCCGTCTGCGTTTACTTCAGTCCCTAAAACCCCAAATTTACCCTGTAGACTCAGTGCAGCTTCGGATTCCTCGGTTTGTAACCGATATCCAAACGTATTGTCAACAGATAGCAAACAATGAATCTCACTAGGAAGGCGTTGATTTTCTGCGATGCCCTCGTCAAAATCGAGAAAATCAACTGCCTTCTAGGACAGATCGATAAAAGGGTCCAAACCCGCTGGTTCGTCGGGATTCACTCCATTCGCCTTGGCCTTCTCCAAAGCTACAGCCTGAGGAACAAAGATAAACGGAATACCGAAAACCGCCCAACTCTGAACGCTAGGCGTCACGATCTCCCAATCAGCACCCCAGCTGCGGGCAGGTTCAGGACTAACAGAGACTACCCGCGCGCCCTGTGCACGCAGATCTTGGATGAGCTTCTCCTGCCACGGTGGTTCAGCCTGGGAACAAGCGGCAATAACGAGTGTAGACGCATTGACCAACACCATCGGCCCGTGGCGCACATCCAACACATGGTGAAAGACTCCCGGGACCTGGCAGATCTCAACAAACGCCAGCGAGCCCTCCTGGGCGATCCCGGACACTTCGCCGTCGGCCAGCACCACAACGTTAGTCCAAGGCTCTCCGGCTATGGCCTGCGCAACAGGAGCGACTTGGTCCATATACGCAGGACCTGCCGCCGCCATCGCCTCTATATCGGCAACCAGCGCTTCATCCTCGGCCCAAAGGGCAATGAGCAGCAGATTAGCAGCATATAGGTTGGTCACGGTACGCGTCTGACAGACGCTGTTATCGAATGCCCAAGGCAGTGTCAGCGTAAGGTCAGCCATGGCTTCCAACGGCGAACCAGCCTTCGCAGTGACGGCTACGACAGGCCTGCCGAGAGCTCTCGCTTGTTCTACGGCCTGCAGCACCTCGGTGGTCGAACCGGAGCGGGAAGGTGCGATAACCAAAGCACTCTGCAGTAGAGAGGCATACCAACCCGCATTAATCGCCAAGTCACCGGAGGCCAAGGCAGAAGCTGGCCACTGCAGCCGCAGTTGCGTCGAAAGCGCTGCTGAACGGCAGAGGCTCAAGCTCGAACCACACCCCGTGAACACTACACTATCAAAGACATGGTCTCGCAGAACCGCTCGAATCGGTTCTGCCTGGGACTTCATGTACTCAAGCGTCTGTGACAAGGCAGCATACTGATCATAGATCTCCAACTCCGTTTTAAACAAGACCCTAGCCCCTCTCCAATTCTTCTGCACTCTTTCTTGCACTAGCTACTATCACGGGTGTCAAACCACCCCCAAACAGTTGTAACGCATACAAAGCAGCACCGACTGCTGGTCGCAGCAAGGGAGGCTGTAAAACCGCATGAGTATCCGCCAGAAAAGCAGCCAGCGGTTTCAGTATCAGTGAGCCGGCAGCAAAGACACCGCCAGTATAAGACACGTTTACGGGCTTTCCGGGTGCGAACTGCAGTCGCTCCAGAAGAGCTCGTACAGTAAGGCTCTGTTCATAGGCAGAATCTGCGTAGGCCTGCACAGCACTAGGATCCCCCGCTTGCGCCGCCTCAAACAAAAGACGCGCGAGCTCCGCCATTTTATCGCGTGTGTCGAGCTTCGCCGCTACAGCAAAGATAATATCGAAGTCTTCTTCCAGTTCAAATCGCTGTCGAACCAGCCGGTGCAGCATGCCTCGCGGCATCCGACCATCGGACTGCTTCGCGAACAGCTGCAATAGACGCCGCCCGAGCCAATAGGCCGAGCCTTCGTCTCCACAGACTTCGCCCCAACCACTGGCTCGCGCTGTATCACCGCGGCTGTCCCGACCAAAGCCAATGGCACCCGTCCCACAGACCAGGCTGATCCCAGGCTGGCAGCCTAGGGCACCTGCCCAGCTCACTTCCACGTCGTTGCCCACACCGTGCGGCCGGTTGTCCACGATTCCAGAGATGATTTCATGTATGTAAGGAATGTTCTCGGGATCCTCATCGTAGCAGGGAACACCCCAGAAACTGCCGCCAATCTCTTCCGGGTTGACGGCTGCGGTCGCCGCAATCTGCTCTAGACCTGCTTCCAGGACAGTTCG
>SLOG01000316.1 GCA_007132635.1 Limnochordia bacterium | reverse complement strand
CTTTTCCTTCCGAAGCGAAAGAAAGAATATTAGGAACAAAAAGCTGCGGAACGGCATTTTCGTAAATATCATGAACTTCATGTGCGGCATCATACCAACTGATGGCTGGGCGAACGGGTGTTTTTAATTCACCCACAACCATCGGAATGCCGTTAATGAACAACACCACATCGGGAATTTTGGTTTCACGGGCATGTACTTTGAATTGATTGGTCATGATAAACGAGTTTTCTTTTAACTGCTCGTAATCAATCAATTTAACCTTTACATGTTCACCCTTTGGACCAAAAGGCATGGAATGTTCATTTCTTAGCCATTTGGCAAATTCCTCATTAGCACGAACCAACCCAACATTGGCAACGGTAATTAAAATCGCTCGTAGTTTTCGGATTACTTCATCAGCATGTTCAGGATTTCTATCGATATCGGGATTTAGCTTGCATAAGGACGCTTTTAACTCTTTTTCGAGCAGCACTTCTGTGATATCACGCTTCAACAACTCGGCAGGCACATATCGCCACTTTACGGTATCATAAGGTTCAATGGGTTCCTCTACGACATTACCTTGTCTCACCTCATTCAGGTTGACACCTGTGAGCTTGTGAATGAAATAGTGCTCTACGCTATTGAGTTCGTTAAATGCCATTATCCTAATATTTCGTCCAACAATTTATGCTTGAGTTTTTTCAGCGTATCATTTTGATTGGCCAAACCTTCAACATTCTTATCCAATAATTCAAATACTTTTAAAATCTCTTCCTGTGTTTTCAAAACAGGAATAGCCAATTCCATTTTTGACAAGTCTCTCCATTTGGCTCTTGGACTTAAGGAACCTGCTGAATTACTTACTGCAAATTCAAAAACAGGATCAGCAGACATATAATACGGCAGCAACTTCGGTTTGATGTTTTTTGGATTCGCTTTTAAAACAGTAATATCACCAGAACATAAACCTTTAAAGTCAGCTTTGGCAGCTTTTTTAAGATAAGCCCTTCTTCTGCCAAACAATACATCTCCTTCCTCAAATACCTTAGTAAAAGTTGTCCCATCTGCCACATTTCCCCAACCTATAATTTTCAAGTTGCCAGGTTCTATATGTTCTAAACCGACAAACTTTTCAATTCCTTCATCTAATGGGTTTTTCGCTGTTGCTCTTGACTCTTTAGCTAAATCCCCCAGCGTAACTTTTTTACAATTACCATTTAATAAACTCCCGAATTTTGGTGTAATGGACACTAATTCAGTCGCAAATTTAGTTCTGAGCTTCCGCAAATTCCCATCCTGCGCTTCGGTTTGCTCGATTTGCTTTTCAAGGGTTAAAAATAAACTGAGTATCTTCTCCTGCTCGTCTTTGGGGGGAAGTTTGAATTGGTATTTTGATAAATCTTGCCATTTTATTCTCTTTGAAACCGAGCCTACTGATCTTGAGATAGCGTAATCCCATAGGTTTGTCGTGTTTAAAACTAGGTTTAAAAAGCCAGCGATTACTTTATTATTCTCCCTAATTACCGTAAGTTCATCAGAACAAATCGCATCAAAGTTTAAAATACTCGACCTCCGTTTAAACTGCGAAACAGACACGCTCCTACGTGCAAAGATGATGTCGTTTGGATAGCATTTTTTTCCCGATTGAACACCTTTTGTTGTTCTATGCGTCTTTATAAATAAATCGCCTATCTCAAGATCTTCTGGTCTGATAAATTTTTCATTTTCATATTCAGCCAAAGAAGTTAGTTTCTCATTTATTTCTGTTGAAACTTCTGATATCTCGACCAATGTCCACTTTGCTATATTTAGGCTTTCAAACTTATTCATTTGTATAACCTATATTTTCTAAGTTACGGAGCAACTCTTGATTTAACGTATTTAGATTATCTTGAGAAATTGCAATTTTCTTAATCAGTGAGTTTATGGATTCTGTTGAGTTTGAGCCATTGTTACTCATCACGTACATGAATACTGTAAGTAGCCAATTATTCTTTTCAATTTCTTCTATTGACACAATCTTGGAAAAGCCTTCTTCATCTTTATAATTCCAAAAAGCATCAGCTATCCTTTTTATATTTTTGTCTTCTAGAAATGCGGAGTTTCTTTCGAGTTTGATTTCGTTTACTCCATTTATGAAAATCACCTTTCCTCTGCGTTCCTTTGGTTTGTTCATATTGCAAACCAGCAGGCAACTTTCCATGCTGCTATTATAGAAAAGGTTTTTTCCAAGGCCAATCACTGCGTCCACCACATCATCCTCAATCATTTTTTTGCGCATGCTGGCTTCTGCATCCCGAAACAAAACACCATGGGGCCACAGCGAAACGCTACGCCCGGTATCGGGCTTCAGGCTTTTAATAATATGCTGCTGAAAGGCATAATCAGCACAACCTTGTGGTGGCGTTCCCCAAATGTTTCTACCAAAGGGGTCGTTTGCAAACTTGCTCTGGCTCCACCGCTTTACCGAGTATGGCGGATTGGCCATTACCACATCAAACTGCTTCAGCTCGTCATGCTCCAAAATCTGAGGTTGGTCTAATGTGTCGCCCTGCACAATTAAAAATTCATCAATGGCATGCATAAACATGTTCATACGAGCAATAGCCGAAGTAATCAGATTTAATTCCTGACCGTACAATTTCAGATTTCTGTATTCTTTGCCTTGTTTTTTTAAATAAAGAGCAGAATTCAGCAGAATACCACCGGAACCACAAGTGGGGTCATACACGTTTTCACCTGGTTGCGGGTCGGTAATGCGGGTCATCAATTCCACAACCGTACGGTTGGTGTAAAACTCGGCAGCGGTATGCCCACTATCATCAGCAAACTTGTTGATCAGGTATTCATATCCATCACCCATCAAATCGTGAGGCACATTCTTTACTGTCAGGTTCATTTCGGAGAAATGCTCTATCAGGTCGATAAGTTTTTCAT
>SLOG01000149.1 GCA_007132635.1 Limnochordia bacterium | reverse complement strand
TTTTTTCTGATTGTGGAAGGAATTCCCGAACGTCTGTTGAAACGCGGTAGATAGTTGAACTAAAGGTAAGACAGAAGGGCAAACCTATCGAAAGGTAGGGACGCAAAGCCACGGGTCTACGGGTTAACCTATGCCAGCCGGGCTGCCATGTCGCGATGAGCACGTGGGCCAAGCACGAGGTGGTTTAGCTCCCGTGCTTTTGCGTACCTTGGAGGTGGTAGTACTATGTTTGCAGTTGTTAATCGGTTGGGAGCAGGCTTGTCAGGAGCGTCTCTGCGACAAACGGTCTTAAGCAACAATCTTGCTAATGCGAATACGCCAGGTTTTAAGCGGTCTGATGTAAGCTTTGCTTCGCAGCTGCGGGGTCACAACCCGAGCCGCTTTTCCGTGCGGCAGACGCAGCCGGGACACCAAACGGGCCGCAGCCGCCCTTCTCCCTCGTCTCTTATGCAGCGAGATACGTCTACTTTGATGCGGAATGACGACAACAATGTCGATGTCGACCGGGAAATGGTCTACATAATGGAAAACCAGCTTCATTACCAGGCCATGGCAGATACAGCCAATCGACACTTGCAGATGCTTCGATCTGCCATCAGTGAAGGAGGTCGTTAATCGTGGGTACGTTTCATGCTTTCCGAATTAGTGGTTCTGGGTTGACTGCAGAACGCCTGCGTATGGACACGATAGCCAATAACTTGGCCAATGCCAACACAACGCGGACGGACGCGGGTGGGCCGTATCGCCGCCAAGTTCCTGTTTTTGCGGAGATGCTTCGAGATAGGGCGGGAGCGCCGGGCGGAGTCCGGGTTGTCGGAGTCCGTGAAGACAACAGCGAGCCGCGTTTGGTCTATGATCCACAGCATCCAGATGCTAGCCCGGATGGTTATGTGGCTATGCCGAATGTGCATGTTGTGAAAGAGATGGTTGACTTGATCACAGCCACGCGTGCTTACGAAGCTAATGTGACCGCCATCAACTCGGCGAAGGCCATGGCCCAAAAGGCCTTGGAGATCGGTCGCTGACGGCTTTAGGAAGGCGTTGGTTTTCTCCGTTGCCTTCTAGGCTGAAAACGTGCAGTAGGGGGTGCAGAAATGGATATGCGGATAACGGACCAGCTTCCTTTGGTACAGCCTCGCCAGACAGAACCAAAAATGCCGTCAAGCCAGTCCTTTGGTGCTGTGCTCGATGATGCTTTGCGAGGTGTCAACGAGAGCCTTCACCGAGCGGACGAAGCCGCGGAAAAGCTTTTGACAGGCGACATTGAGTTCCATGATGCTATGTTGATCACGGAGAAGGCAAACCTTGCCCTTCAGTTAACCATGGCCGTCAGGAGTAAGGTGATGGAAGCCTACCAGGAGATCATGCGGATGCAGGTTTGATAGTCCACAGCATGCTTTCAGGCGGAGAACCTAACGATGTCTGGATCAGCGGAAGGCTTAGGGTGGTATAAGTATGAACGAAATCATGCAAACGTTAAAGACGACATGGGAAAACCTTGCGCTGCCTGTCCGCGTAGGTGGGGCTCTCGCCATAGGCGGGGTGTTCCTTGGTCTGCTCTTTCTAGCCTTGTTCTCGTCGTCGGATTACCAGCCGCTGTTTAGTGATCTCAGCGCGGAAGACGCTGCGGCGGTTGTTGGCGTGCTCCAGGAAGCCGGTGTGCCTTACAGAATTTCCAACAATGGACGCACGATTCTTGTTGCGGAGGCTGATGTTTACGAAACAAGGATGACTGTCGCTAGTCAAGGCCTTCCTTCGGGTGGCATTGTGGGGTTTGAAATATTCAACCAGACACGGCTGGGTGAGACCGAAGCCGATCGGCAGCTTCGGTTTTTATGGGCTCTGCAGGGAGAGTTGACGCGGACAATAAAAGAACTGCGTGAGGTTCAGGATGCCCGAGTCCATATCGTCCTTCCGAGGCGCAGTCTTTTTGTTCAGGACAGCCAACCGTCAACGGCATCCGTTTTGCTGCATCTGGCTCCGGGGGTCGTCTTGACGAATCAACAAGTGAGAGGTATTTCTCATCTGGTTTCGTCAAGTGTAGAAGGACTGGCCCCGGAAAATGTCACAATTATCGACAATCGCGGTAATGTTCTTAACGATCAAAGTCGCATGGCCGGTCTGGATGGGCAGTCATTTTCCGAGAGGTTTGAGGTAGAACGTACTTATGAAAGGCAGCTCGAGACAAGCGTTACCGCTATGCTGGAACGGATTTACGGATACGGCAAGGTTGTAGCTCGAGTCAGCGCAGTGCTTGATTTTGACTCCCAAGAGGAGTGGGCTGAGCAGTATGAAGCACCCACGCGCGACGGTGGGTTGGTTCGCAGCGAACAGCACTTTGATGAGAGTTTTTCTGGGATGGGTGCAGTTCCGGGAGGACCAGCCGGAGTCGATGCTAACATTCCGGGTTATGTGGGTCTGGATGGCTATGGGGACTCCGAGTATCAGCGCAGTGAATCGACAGTCAATTACGAACTTGACCGCATCGAGAGGCGTTCAGCTCGTGCCCCGGGTCGAGTGGAGACCTTGAGCGTTTCTGTATGGTTAGATGGCGAACTGGCGCCAGCGGATCTTCAGACTGTTGAGGACAGTGTCGGCCGGGCGGTGGGCCTCCGAGCGGAGCGCGGTGATCAGATTTTCGTCAGCAGCATGGAGTTCGCTCCCGACTTTTTTCCGGTGGCGGGTGATGTCCTGCCCGAGCCAACGGCCAGTCTCTGGTGGCTTTGGCTGATCGCCCTTCTCGTGGTTGTTGGGTTCGCTGTGTTGTTTCTGCGTCGTCGGCGCGAGCCGATGGAGTCGCCGAGTCAGCAGTTGGATGTGGTCGTAGGAGACGAGGCCGATGAGACGGAAACGCCGGAAGAACTCTCTGCCGAAGAACGCGACCGCAAAGAGAAACGTGAGCGCGTCAAGGGTTTGGCTGAGGCCAATCCCCAAGAGTTTGCGCAGCTCATGAAGTCATGGCTGCTCGAGGATTAGGAGGTTTGCGAATGGCTGGACGACTCAGCGGCAAAGAAAAAGCAGCAGTTCTGCTAGTGGCTATCGGCCCCGAGCTTTCAGGGGAAGTGTTTAAGCATTTGAGAGAGGAAGAGATTGAGGATCTCACTCTTCAGATCGCTAGCCTCCGGCGAGTAGATCCAGGTGTGCGCGATGGTGTTCTCGCCGAATTCGCTGATATGGTGTCAGCGCGGGAGTTCATCGAACAAGGCGGCATTGACTATGCAAGAACCCTGCTTGAACAGGCCTTAGGGTCTGAAAAAGCCGGGGAGATCATCGAACGTTTGACGGCCAGCCTGCAGGTGCGTCCGTTTGATTTTGCTGGCAAGACTGAACCCAGTGAGCTGCTTAATTTCATCCAAAATGAGCATCCACAGACCATCGCTCTCATCCTGGCCTATTTAGAGACTGAGCAAGCAAGTATGATCCTCTCGGCGCTTCCGCCCGAGCGACAGGTCGATGTTGCCAAACGCCTGGCTACGTTAGATCGGACAACGCCAGAAGTCCTCGAAGAGATTGAAGGAACGTTAGAACAGAGGTTGTCGGCCTTCGCTATCGACGACTATACTATGGCTGGCGGGATTGATTCGGCGGTTGAGATTTTGAGTCAGGTAGACCGTTCGACGGAGCGGACTATCATCGATGCTCTCGAGGAAGAGGACCCCGAATTGGCGGAAGAGATTCGCAAACGGATGTTTGTATTCGAAGATATCGTTGGTCTTGATGACCGTTCTATTCAGCAGATTATCCGAGAGGTTGAGACAAAGGATCTGTCTCTGGCACTGAAGACAGCCAGTGAGGACGTATCTGATCGGATTATGGCGAATATGTCCAAACGTGCTGGAGAGATGCTTAAGGAGGACATTGAGTTTATGGGTCCTGTGCGTCTGCGAGATATTGAGGAAGCACAGCAGAAAATTGTTGCCGTCGTACGACGCTTGGAGGAATCAGGTGATATTGTTATATCGCGCGGCGGAGAGGATGAGATAGTTGTCTAAGGTTATCAAAGCAGCTCAGCTAAAAGTGTTGATCGGGGCGAGCGAAGATATCTTTCGTTCAGTAGCAGATGAGCCCTCGCGGAGGACTCTGGACAATGGTGAAGAGAAAAACGGTGAATACCAGGCGCCTTCTAACGGTGGAACGATTTTGGAATCAACAGCCCTTTTGGAGGAAGCCCAAGCTCGTGCTGCTGCTCTTTTAGAAGATGCAGAGGCAGAGGCTGCAGCGGTAGTAGAAAAGGCTGAGAGAGAATCGTCGGAGAAGCTTGAGGTTGCGAGGCTACAGGCGAAGGAAGAGGGATATCAAGCCGGCTACACGGAAGGCCTAACCGCCGGAACAGAAGCAGCGCGCGATGAAGTAGCGGAGCAGGCTGCTTCTTTGCTCTCTTTGCTGCAGAATTCAGTCGAAGAAGCTGCCGCGCAGCGTGGCCGCTCGCTGGCACTTTTGGAAGAAGATTTCCTAAAGCTTGCAGTGATTCTTGCCGAGAAGATAATGAGGCGTGAAGTTGACAGCGATATGACTTGGCTGCAGCCATTGATAGGTGAAGCATTAAATCGAATGGCGAACGCGGAAGACATAACGATTCATGTGTCACCTCCAGATTATGAATGTGTCTCCCAGGGGATGAGAGCATTCTCGCACATCAAGAGTGATCTTCACTGGAACTGTGATGAGTCCATGAGTGTAGGTAGTTTCTTTATTGAAACGGAGTATGGGGCGATTGATGGTAGTTTAGAGCATCGTCTCGGGAAACTCGCTGCCGCTTTGTTGGACGTGATGTACAATGGCTAAGGAGCGGCTTGAGCATTACACCGATGTGGTGGCTTCCACGAATGACTTAGAGCAGACCGGGAAAGTGACGCAAATTATCGGTCTGACTATTGAATCCAAAGGACCGGCAGCCAACGTAGGAGACCTGTGCTATGTAACGCCTCGCCAGGGCCGACCCATCCACGCCGAAGTTGTGGGTTTTCGAGAGCAGCGACTGCTGCTCATGCCTCTAGCGGATTTGACAGGCATTGGACCCGGCAGTCTCGTGACCTCTTTGGGCAAGCCTCTTCGAATAAGGATGTCCCAGAGTCTGCTTGGACGTGTGTTGGATGGGTTGGGGAGGCCTATCGATGGACGAGGACCCGTTGGCAGTGGACCGCTGCGTTCTGTTGTCGGACAGGTTGTGGCCCCTTTATCCAGGAAGCGGATAGATGAACCCCTGTCTGTCGGTGTTAAAGCCATTGATGGTATTCTGACTTGCGGGAGAGGCCAGCGGTTAGGGGTGTTTGCCGGTTCGGGTGTAGGAAAAAGTACTCTTCTGGGGATGATGGCGAGAAACACGGAAGCGGACATCAACGTCATTGCCTTGGTGGGTGAACGCGGTCGAGAAGTGCGTGATTTTCTTGAGCGTGATCTGGGCGAAGAGGGATTAGCTCGATCTGTCGTGATTGCTGCTACATCCGATGAGCCTGCATTAGTACGGCTGCGGGCTGCAATGGTTGCCACAGCTGTGGCGGAGTTTTTCCGGGATTGCGGCCAGGATGTTCTTTTTATGATGGACTCGGTGACTCGATTTGCAGCGGCGCAGCGCGAGATAGGGTTGGCCATTGGTGAACCGCCGGCGACGCGTGGATATACACCGTCGGTGTTTGCCTTACTGCCGAAACTTCTTGAGAGGACAGGTCCTGGTGACCGAGGCACAATAACAGCGTTCTATACGGTACTAGTCGACGGGGATGACATGAATGAGCCGATCGCTGATGCTGTTCGAGGCATTTTGGACGGACATATCGTCTTGTCTCGCCAACTAGCTGAGAGGCAGCACTACCCAGCGATTGATATACTGCAGAGTGTCAGCCGCGTGATGCCCGAGGTAACATCTGCTGATCATCAACGGGCAGCGGGTCAACTTCGGTCGCTGCTTGCGGTTTACAGAGACGCAGAGGATCTCATAAACATAGGTGCCTACGTAGAGGGAAGTAATCCGCGAATCGATAGATCTGTAGGTTTGATTGATTCAATTGAGACTTTTCTGACTCAGTCCGTAGACGAAAGCCCTGTTTTGAAAGCTACCATAAATCAGCTGATGGAAACGTTGACTACGGGGTAGGTGAGGAGATTGGCGCGATTTCGATTTCGTCTGGATAGAGTTCACAGTGTGAGACGGCTTGTGGAACGTAGAACAGAGCAAGCGTGGGCTGAAGCAGAGCGATGCCGATTGCATGAGGCTCAGACCCTTAAGTCTCTGCGCGATACGAAACGCTCGGTGCAGGAGCATGGTTATAGCCAGACGGATGTCAGTCTTCGAGCGGCGATGTACGCCTATTTAGATGGTCTTGAAAGTAAGATTGAGGTCCAGAAGCAGCGGCTGCGGAATGCGGAACAGCTAGAAGAAAAGCGGAAACATCAATGGCTTCGAGCAAGGCAGGAGCGAGAGATTTTGGATAAACTGCGGGAGAAGAAACAAGAAGCCTTCGTTGCCGAGCAGAGCCGACGAGAGCAAAACCGTCTCGATGATCTAAAAATCCGAGTGTTGGGCGGAGATTGAAGGAGGTTGCTATGTGTTCAAGTGGCTGTTGGCGGTCTTAGCACTCTTTTTTGCGTTGTTTACTGCCCTCATAGTGTTTTCGATTACTGGCGTCATTGAGCCTCAGACATACTTGCTGCAGGCTATTCGTGAAACGGACTGGGCAGAACCGTACGTCAATGCCTACGACATCGGTCTGGATGTGGAAAAATGGCGTCGTCAGGAAGACCAGAAGTTAGTAGAGGCTTGGTCTGACGTTGAGGAAGCCCGCGCGGCAATTCAGCAAGCCCGAACTGCTTTGGAGCAGCGGGAGAGTGCGTTAAATAGCAGGGAAGAACGTCTAGAAGCCCGCTTGGCCGCCAACCGGAATGTACAGCGTCTTGCGGAGCTCTACACGGAGATGGCTCCGCAGGAGGCCGTAGAGATCCTTAAGCTCATGGAGGAAGCCATGGTGGCAGAGATTCTGCTCAGCATGGCACCGCAGGACGCTTCTATTATCCTCGCTTCCATGCCTCCCGAGCTGGCGGCCTCATTGAGCCGACAGCTGCAGTAGCAGCTGTTATTCATGAGAGGAGGTGAATACGTGGAAATGGGTTTTTTAGATTTTGTGTTGAAAGCAAATCTTGGTGCAGCTACGACGCAGGATTACCATGCCGACCATGCTGACCGGGGAGCTCCTGGTGGGCTGTTTGCTACGGCTTTGAGCAAACTACTGGGGGAATCCCAAGGCAAGGGAGTATTTGCAGATGCTTCTTTGACTGGCCCTTTGGACGACGAGACTCTATCGGCGCCATTGGTTAGCCGTATCCCTTTGGCCACCAAATCAGACCTGGTTAAAGGCAAGTTGGTTTTTGCCGGGCCGTCCGCCGAGGCCGAAGAAAGGGCGGAAGAGCTGGTTTCGCCCTTTGATGAAGAATCAGAGTCAGATGAAGTGTGTCCCTCCTCCCTACCGGCACCTCGACTCGATGACGTTCAGTCGCAAAGTGTCACACAGAACGCCTCTTTGAAGGATATGGCTCGTCTCACAGATGGCGCCGTTGATCATGTTGGTCAAGATGAGCCGCAAAATCATGTGATCGCTGAAAAACAGCGGTCTTTACACGCACCTGAAAACCGACAGAATGCGATGATTGGACGTTTGTTTTTTTCGGAGCCTGCATTTAGAGAGTCTGTCGAAACTCACCTTGAATCCAGCGAGTATACACGAGCGGAGCCATTAGTGATTCGAGAGAGTCAAGTCAAACTGCAGGGGCAGGAAAGCTCTCTCTTCGTTGATAGGGTTCCGAACAAGGCATCTCATGCTGGGTTGGGATTGCTGACGAAATCGCAATCTGCCGTTTATGACCAGCAAGAAACGGCTCTAGTGACACGACTGGATTTGACAGAACTGTTGAATGAAGACCTGAAGTGGAGGGGTTCTGCTAAGCCTCCTGTGCCCAATGCTGCAAATAGCCTGCTCGAGCAGCTGTCTCCAGCTGCGGCAAAAGGCAAGACTTCCCCATACGATGCACTCCAGCAGGCACTTAGTGACCAGCCAATTGGGAGGCAGTTCTCGGAATCCGACACATTGTTCTCTAGAAGCATCGAGGGGACTATGACGAAAGCGGCTCTGCAAACTCCGGGGTTATTAGAAGGCTATGTGAAGCTGGAAGACTCCTTGTCTCAACAGTACCCAGCCTCGAGAAGGCCAGGCGAGCAGTTCCATCCTAAGGGTCCTGCGGCAAGCTTTGGGTCGCATACCGCCAGGACCGGTGATTCGACAATGCACAATATGCCGCAGTTGCTCCGTCACTCGTCATTGCATGGAGAAGAGCAGCAAGGAAAGCTTCCACAGGCTGCAAAGCCGTACAGCAATCTGCAACAGACGGTTTCAGAAGTGCCGGCGTCGTTCCGTCACTCACCGGGGCAAGGTGAGCGGCAAGGAGAGCTTCTACAGGTTGCAGAGCCGTACAGCAATCTGCAACAGACGGTTTCAGAAGTGCCGGCGTCGTTCCGTCACTCACCAGGGCAAGGCGAGCGGCAAGGCAAGCTTCTACGGGTTGCAGAGCCGCAAAATAATCTACAGCAGAATGTTTCGGCCGTGCCAGAGTTGAACTTTCCTGTGAGTTCGCAGGCTGAATCAGCGGCGATTATCTCGGGCGTACCGACAAGCCCTCCTCCTGTCGCAGACTCTGTCATGGATCAGCTTGTGCGAGGAATGGATGTCGAGCTGACCAAGACTGGTGGAGAGGTGATCATCCAACTCAAACCAGATTCATTGGGCGAAGTGTCTGTCAGAGTGTCGGTTGAGCAAGGCATCATCAGTGCACAGTTTGCTGCGGAGAGCCTCCAGGTCAAAGAGATCATCAACTCTCAGTTGGTGCAGCTCCGGATGAGTCTCGAGGAGATGGGTCTCGATGTAGGCGAGTTCTCTGTGGATGTGCAGACTTCGGAGCATCAGCAGCCTCAGCAGGATGCGGACCACCGGCGCAGTTACGGACCGGGGGAGACGGCTGATGGGAGCGATACACCATCCGCAGAGAAGGTCCCGAGATCTGCAGCTATCGGAGTGTATCGTCAGCTAGGACTATCAACGGTGGATATGCAGGCTTAAAAGCAGGGAGGTGATAGGGTGTACTTTAATGCTGTAAGTGCGGCACCGCAAACGGCTGGTATGGCTTCTAACAACCCGGCTAATGAAAAAGCGAACGAGACGTTGGGTAAAGATGACTTTCTTAAACTGCTCACGACTCAGCTGCGTTACCAAGATCCTCTCAATCCCATTGAGGACCAGGAGTTTATTGCACAGCTTGCTCAGTTCAGCAGTCTCGAACAGATGCAGAATTTGAATACGACGATGGAGAAGGCTAACACGGCTCAGCAGAAACTCACCGCTTTAGGACAGGCAACTAGCATGCTTGGACGTGAAGTTGAACTGTTTACGAAGGCTGGCGAAAGCCTCTTTGGTCAGGTTTCCGCTGTTCAGTTTTCTGAAGGATGGCCGCATCTAGTAGTGGATGGTAAACTGTTTGATTTTGGTGAAGTCGTAGCTATACGCGAGGGGAGTTGAGCGAGGTGAGCGGGAAAAATCTACAGTTTCCCCGCGGTCTGCCGATTCAACCTCCAAAGACGCCAAAGACGCCAAAGACGCCTGATCCCAAGGGTACTAGCAGCACGGCATCTTCGTTTAAGGATGTTCTGGACAGTAAGCTGCAGCGAACGGGGATCACGTTTTCGGCTCACGCAGCGAAAAGGCTGGACCAAAGAGGGATTAGCCTGAGCGAGAGTCAGTTGGCTCAGCTGGAGCAGGCTGTGGCGCAAGTAGAGAAAAAAGGTGGTCGAGAATCGCTTGTTGTTCTTAACGATTTAGCATTTGTCGTGAGTGTTAAGAACAGGACCGTGATTACAGCTATCGAGAGCGAACGTCTGCGAGACAATGTGATTACGAACATTGACAGTGCAGTCATAACCTAAATTCAAAAACAGGGCTGGACCTAAAAGGAAGCCCCGCCTTACAGACAGACGGATGTGAGGCAGCAGGGAGGTCGGATGATCTATGATGCGATCGATGTTTTCTGGTGTATCAGGCATGAAGCAGCATCAGGTGCGCATGGATGTGATCGGCAACAATATCGCTAACGTCAATACGGCTGGTTTTAAAGGGTCACGAGTAACATTCCAAGAGGCATTGAGCCAGACCCTGCAGAATGCTGCAGCCCCAGTGGATGGGCAGATCGGCGGGCGAAACCCACAGCAGATTGGTTTAGGAACTCGAGTTGGTTCGATCGATGTACTGCATACGCAGGGAGCCACGGAGTCAACTGCCAAAACAACGGACCTGGCCATCGAAGGCAATGGCTTTTTCATCGTCAATGACGGCGCGCAGAGTTTCTATACCCGTGCGGGGCAGTTTGACTTTGACAGTGAGGGATATCTGGTGTCTACCGTGAATGGCATGCGGGTACAGGGGTATGGGGCTGATGAAACTGGCACCATCTCAATGGATAGTTCGGAGTTGGACTCTCTGCGGGTCCCGTTGGAGAGTCGGATGAATCCCCAAGCCACATCAAAAGTCGAGATTGGTGGGAATCTAGATGCACGGCGTCCTATTGTTCCGGAGGGAGAGGCAGACCTTAACGCCTATCTTGATGGGCTTCGGGAAAGCACTACGCTTAATTTGACGACAGACTATGACAATGGTAACCAGACAGCGGCATTCAGTGTTTTGGTGTCGCCGGGCATGACGGCCGTGGATGTGGTTGCTGCGATAAATGCTGAGTTGGTTGAGGACGGTGTTATGTCGGATGACCTGCGGGCAGAGGAAAATAATGGGATTTTGCAGTTTCTGAAGGGTCTGGATCCGGGGACTGAGACTGAGATCTATAATTGGGATCCGTTTGCTCATGGCACGATAAGTCGGACGGCACGTATCTACGATTCCGAAGGGTACAACCATGAAGTCACAACGCAGTTTGTGCGTCTAAGTGACAATGAATGGCGGTGGCAGGCAGTTGTCGCTGATAACGATGGGGTGATGACACAAGTCGGCGAGGGCCGGATCGATTTCTTGGAAAACGGCCGCATTGATGCCGACGACCCAACCAATGTGATTGGTGAAGTCGCCATTGATACGGGGCTGCTCCCTGGCACGGTTGAAAACTTAGCCATCGAGTTGGACTTTGCTGGTCTGAACCAGTTTGCCGAGAGTACCTCGGCGGTGGTTAGGGGCCAGAATGGTTATCCCAGCGGTGCTCTAGATACCATTGCCATTGATCCATCGGGAGTTGTCATTGGGAGTTTCTCTAACGGTTTGACACGCGACTTTGGTCAGGTGGCCTTGGCGACCTTCCGAAATCCGGGAGGGCTAGTGAAGGTTGGCGGCACTATGTTTGCACCGTCTAGCAACTCTGGTGATCCGGTCGCTGATCGGCCCGGTTCTGAAGGTAAAGG
>SLOG01000071.1 GCA_007132635.1 Limnochordia bacterium | reverse complement strand
GGACCTTTACTGCAGACGGAAGCGACCGCGTACGCCGCGGCGGCTGCTATGATATCTCTGCTCAGTACGTTGTCGTGGGTTACTCAAACAGCACCATTCCTTTTCTGGTCACCGAACGATTCGGACTTCGTGCGGCCAGGGATTCCCTCTAGTCTCTTCGGGCCAGCACTTGGCAGCGGTTTGGGGCAGTGAGCGGCTGTACAGTACAGTTAAGGTTACCGCCCAGTCGCTGCCATCGTCCGCGAGGAATCGGTGGTTGTCTCGTCCTCTGCGGCTGCCTGTATCTGGCGTGCCGCCAGCAGATGGGCTAACGAGCCGCCGATGAAGTAGGATAAGGCGAGGGACACGAAAATTGCGGGAACCCCCCAGATGCGGCTGGTTATGGCTGCCAGTGGTATGTAGATGCCAAACGTCTGCAGCACGGTGAGTCCGGCTGAGTGGAAGGGGCGGCGGAGCACGTTGAGCGTGATGGAACCGATGCGCAGGATTCCCTGGAAGCCGTAGGCCACCGGAACGATGCGCAGGTACAGGACGGCGGTTCGGATCACTTCGGGATCGGGGCTGAAGATGCGAGCGATCGGCTCGGCAAGTATCCCTAAAACCAAGGCAGATACGACACCGATCACTAAGCAGAAGCCTTCGGCTGAGCGCCGGGCCACGTGGACGCGGTCAAACAGTCTGCCTCCCAAGTTCTGGCCGATGTACGGGCCCGTGACGGAGCCCAGCGCGTTGATGAAGAGGAGCGAAAACATCTCCACCCGCGTGGCAACACCGAATCCTGCCACTACCGCGGGACCGAAAACGGCCAGGATGCGAGTGACAAAGGCCGAGCCCAGCGGAAGGGCCATGTTGATCATAGCGTTGGGCACAGCGATGTAGAGGAGCTGTCGCCAAGAGTGCGCGATGTCGTCGATGGTGGGGGTAGTGAAGCGAATGATCCGTTCACGGTGAATTAGAACGTAGAGGGCCACGACAGCTGTTAAGGACCGTGCAGCCACCGTGGCGATGGCCGCGCCGCGGATGCCCAGGGCGGGGAAGGGCCCGAGGCCGAAAATAAGTAAGGGGTCCAACAACACGTTGATGCCCGCGGAGATGGCCATGACGGTTCCGGGAGTTTTGGAGTCGCCCAGGCCGCGGATGATGTTGTTGCCGATCATGGGGATAACCACCATGATCGAGCCCCAGTACCAAATCACCATGTATTCGGCGATATAGTCTAGGATTATCCCCTCAGCACCTAGGGCAGTGAAGAGGGGCCGGATGGTGAGAAGGCCAATAGTGACGATGACGGCCAGGACGGCAACCCCTAGAGCGAGGCTGTCGGTGGCCAGGCGCTCGACTTTCTGAGGGTTGGCTTCGCCAACCGCCCGAGAAACCAAGGCAGAGCTGCTCATGCCGATTCCTTGGGCCAAGGCATTTAGGATCATAACGACCGGAAATGTGAAGGAAAGGGCGGCGAGCTGCTCAGCGCCTAAGCGGGACACGAAGAAGGTGTCGGTTACGTTGAACACCACCATGCCCAGCATGCCAAAAACCATGGGAATAGCCAGCCGAAACAGCCCCTTGGGTACGTTGCCTTCGGTCAGGCGGGCGGGGCTAGCACTAGGTTTGGCGGGGGGCGTCTGTTTGGCTCTCACAGGTAAGATACCTCCGGGTGGGTTGTTTTGAACTGCTCCTGATGGAGCTGCTGGTAGAGGCCGCGGCAGGCCAGAAGCTCCTCGTGAGTTCCCGTTTCGACGATGCGACCGTCGTCGAACACGAGGATCTTGTCTGCCGCCCGAATCGTCGATAGTCGATGGGCGATCACGAGGCTGGTACGGTTTTGCAGCAGTGGTTCGAGAGCCCGCTGGATCAGGGCCTCGGAATGGGAATCCAGCGACGAAGTCGCTTCATCTAAGATGATGATCTCGGGATCCTTAAGGATGGCGCGGGCGATGGCAATGCGCTGCTTTTCGCCTCCGGAGAGCTTGATGCCTCGTTCGCCGACGATGGTGTCGTATTGATCGGGCAGAGAGAGGATGAAATCGTGGATGTAGGCGGCTCGGCAGGCCTCCACCATCTCGGCCTCTGTCGCATCCGGCTTCCCGTAGAGAACGTTCTCCTGGATGGTCGTGTTGAACAAATAGGTGTCTTGCGTGACGACGCCGATCTGCTGGCGCAGGGAGTCGATGGTGACGGTGCGGATGTCCTGGCCGTCGATGCGTATGGTGCCGGCATCTACATCATAGAGCCGCGGCACCAAGTACGTGGTCGTAGTCTTGCCGGCTCCGCTGGGGCCTACTAAGGCTGCCATCTCACCCCGTTTCACCGAGAAGCTGATGTCCTCCAATACCGGTTGATCGGTTTTGTAGCTGAAACGCACGGCCTCGAACTCGATGTCGCCGCGGATCGTAGGAAGCGGGACAGCGTCGGGTTTCTCTTGAATGTCTGGCTGCATGTCGAGATACTGGAAGACTCTATCAAACAGGGCCAGGGAGCGGACCACGTCAATGTGGATGTTGAACAACTGGGCCGTAGGCCCATACAGGCGCGAAATGAGGGCGATGAACGCCACGATGGTTCCGACAGTTAATTCGCCTTGGATGACCAGATAGCCTCCATAGAAGTAGATGAGAGCCGGCCCGATGGACGTGAATACGCCGATAAACATGCGGAACCAGCGTCCGACCAGCGATTCTTTTATCTGCAAGCGAACTACTTCGCCGCTTACTTCTCGGAATCGAGCCTGCTCTTCGCGCTCCCGATTAAACACCTTCACCAGCACCGATCCGGCTAAGCCCAGGGTCTCTTGAATGATCTGGTTCAGCTCGGCCAGTTTCTCTTGCGTCTGCTTGGCGATGGTCCAGCGTGCTTTTCCCACACGGCGGGTCGGGAGTATGAATGTAGGAATGAGGCAGATTCCTACCAACGATAGGCGCCAGTCCATGGCGAAAAGGGCAATGAGTGTGAACGTGACGACGGCGATGCTCTGCAGCGTCTGTACGATGGTGCCGGTGATAACCCGTTCGACTCCGGAAACGTCGTTGTTAATGCGGCTGATAATATCGCCGGTCCGCGTCTCGGAGAAGAAGCGCAGTCCCATGCGCTGCAGCTGCTGATACATGGCGTTCTGCAGGTCAAAGACGACATGCTTTCCGATCCATGTGTTGATGTAGTTCTCTGCTACGCTGAGCAGTCCCAGAACTAGAGCCGCGCCGACAGAGGCAGCGGTCAGCCAGATGAGCAGCGTCATGTCTGCATTGGGGATGGCCCCATCGATGATCTGCCGCACCAGGAGCGGCGGCACCAAGCCCATAGCGGAGATCAGGGCCACCAGTAGAACAACTAAGAGCTGCCCTTTCCAATACGGCAGGAAAAGCTTGGCTATGCGGAGCAGCATAGCTTTTGTGATCTCGGGCTTTTCTTGGATATCTTCTCGGTACGCATTGTGCATGATACGGCCGAAGCCCATGCCCATACCCAAATGTATCTACTCCTCTCGTTTATCTTCCCCGTCTTTGTTGGCTTCCAGCAGTTCTAGAAGCTCATCCAAAAGGGATTCCACCTGGCGGACCCGATCGGCATCCAGGTTTTGGACGTGGTGGAGTGCCCGGTGGAGTTTCTTCCACCGCCAGCGGAGGGAGTCTGGAAGGTGCTTGTGCCGCCAGTGGGGATGTTCTTCGCTGCCAAACACACTGTTGAACACGGATATGGAGCGATTAATGCTCTCTTCGACCTCCTCGCCAGCTTCCGTGACCTGCGCCGCAGCGCTGCGACCTTTCTCCGTCAGGGAGTAGAGTTTCTTGCGCTCCTCCGTTCGATGCTGAATCAGGCCCGCTTCCTCCAAGGACTGGAGGAGAGGGTAGATCGAGCCGGCTGAGGGCTTCCAGAAACCAGTCTCGTGTTTTATTGTGTGCATGATGTCATAACCGCTTTTCTCGCCGCTGGCCAATAGTTTCATCACATACGACTTGAGTAAACCACGTCGCATTCGACCTCTCATGTACAGTATCGCTCCTTTCTGCTGCCTCGCAGGGCAGTTATCGGTACCGATATATCGCAAACGATATATCGGTACCGATACTATAGCGCGTTTTTCTTTTTTTGTCAAGCAAATTGCCCTGTGATTTTCCAGACACGGGAGTTGTTAAGAGGAGAGCGGGGACTTGGAAGGGAACTGAGAGGAAAGGACGGAAGAAGGGATGGCTGGTACCAACCTACCATCCAAAGGAGGTCCTCTCCATGCTAGGCATTTTCGCTTCGGCCCTGGCGGCGGCGTTTTCGGGAGCTATGATGCCCGGGCCGCTGCTCACCTATACAGTGAAGCAGTCGCTGGCTGTCGGCCCAGCTGCCGGCCTCACGATAATCAGCGGGCATGCGCTGTTGGAAATCGCCCTGATCATCCTGATTTTCCTAGGTTTTGACATTATTCTTCAGTCCCAGCCGGCCCAGGTGGCTATCGGCTTGCTCGGTGGGATCCTGCTCATCTACATGGGCGTCGATATGGTGGTGCGAGCGGCGAGACGGCAGGTAGCTGTGACGGTAATCGGCGGCGCGGCGGACTCGCAAAACATGGTTGTGTCCGGATTCCTCATCAGCGCGGCCAATCCGTACTTCCTGCTATGGTGGGCCGTCATCGGACTCGGCTTTCTGCTCCAAGCGCACCGCACCTTCGGCACGGCCGGTGTGGTAGTGTTCTTCATCGGACATATTCTGGCTGACGCGATTTGGTATGGGTTCGTGTCCGTGGTTGTCGGCACCACCCGCCGATTCATCCGAGAGCAGCCGTACCGCTTGATTATCGCCTTCCTGGGTACGGTGCTGATATACTTTGGCTTCACCTTTGCGGTAGGGGCCGCTGGCCTGATCTTCTAGACCCCCACCCGCGGTGCCGAGTCCTGCGGTGGCGTCGCTTACCGTTTTCTTACATTTAATAACAAAAACTACTAGTTCGTAGGAAGGAAATCGGCAGTCAGCGGCGTATTAAAATACATCGTACGTGAAAAAATATGAGGAAGGGTGTTGTCTGTGAGGAAGTATGTACTGCTCGTGTCGCTGTTGGTTCTCGTTCTTGCCGTTGCCCTGCCCGCCCAAGCCCAACGTCTTGTTATTGCTAACATCGGCGATGTCGTGAAATTGGATCCGGCGTATGTTACCGACGTGCAGTCCTCCACTGTGAGCAATCAGATTCACGAACGCCTGGCCGTATACGACGAATCCGGCGAGCCGCAGCCGGCTCTAGCCGTCAGTTGGGAAGCTTCCGAAGGCGGCCAGGTCTGGACCTTCTATCTGCGAGAGGGTGTCACGTTCCATGACGGAACCCCCTTTAATGCAGAAGCCGTCAAGTATACCTTTGAGCGCCTACGGGATCCCGAAATGGCATCCCCCGGAGCGGGTGACATCAGTATTGTTGACACGATAACCGTGATCGACGACTTTACCGTCCAGTTCACCCTAGAACGCCCGTCCGCTGCATTTCTCAGCACTTCGATCATGGCCACCCGCTCCGCCATCGTTAGCCCAGCGGCTGCCGAGGAATACGGCCAGGATCTCAGCAATCATCCGGTAGGAACAGGCCCCTTCAAGTTTGTCGAGTGGCAGCCGGATTCCCATGTTCTGCTGCAGGCCAACGTGGACTACTGGGGCGGAGCGCCGCTCTTGTCCGAGGTCATGTTCAAGCCCATACCAGAAGCTACGACCCAGCTGGTCGAACTAGAAACCCAGGGAGTCGACTTTATTCTGCGAGTCGGGTCGACGGATTTCAACCGCATTCAGGACAATCCGGATCTGCAGATCTTTTCGACACCAGATTTCAACGCACGCTACATCTTCTTCCAGAATCAAAAGTTCCCCTTTGAGGACAAAAACATCCGTTACGCAGTCAGCCATGCTATTCCGGTGGACGACATTGTGACAGCCTTTCTCCAGAACGTGGCTGTGCGCATTCACGGGGTAATGCCGGAGTCCAGTTGGGCGGCGCACACCCCCAGCAAACTGTTCGACTATGATGTCGACAAAGCAAAGGAATACCTGGCTGCTTCTGGATGGACGGAGACCAACAGCCAAGGGTACCTCGAGCAGGATGGGGTAGAGCTTTCCGTCGAGATCTACACGCCCGACGGCCGTTATCCTATGGATAAGGAAATGGCCACTGTAATCCAGCAGTCGCTCGGTGATATCGGCATTCGCGGCGAGATCAAGGTTCTGGAATGGGGAGCCTATCTAGCAGCCGTCGATGATGGTGAGCACCAGCTGTGCATTCTGGGCTGGTCACAGTCCAGCGGCGAGCCGGCGACCATGTACGGCCCGCAGTTCAAGTCTCACGCCATCGGCGGCTGGGCCAACGCTATGTTCTACCACAGTGATGCGGTGGATGCGCTTCTGCTGCAGGGGGAAGAAGAGACCGATATGGAGGCCCGCATCGCTATCTATCAGGAGGTACAGGAGATCATCGCAGTCGACGCCCCAATGATTCCTATGTACAGCGAGTACCTCACGTACGCGGCGCAGAACCACGTTCAAGGGTATAATCACTCCCCTGCGGGATTTGATCTGACCACCGTGTATCTCGACAAGTAAGCAGACGCGTTTCGTTTCTAACCGCTGGAAACGGGGGACCAGGTACAGCCTGGCCCCCGAGGCCTCGCTCCGATTGAGTTTGGGAAGGTCCCCAGCACCTCCCGACGTGCATGGAAAGGGTGTCCCGCGTGCTCCGACACATTGTGCAGCGACTGATCTCACTGGTTCCGGTAGTGCTCGGCGTTTCCGTCACTGTATTTCTCATACTGCAGCTGACCCCTGGCGATCCGGCGCGTCTCTTAGCCGGGCAGGTTCCCGATCCCCAGGTGTTGGAGAATATACGGCGTGAGTTGGGCCTGGATCAGCCGATCCACATCCAGTACTGGAATTTCCTTGTAGGCGCTGTACAGGGTGATCTGGGAACCTCGTTCCGCAGCGGCCGCCCGGTGATCGACGAAATCCGCACTCGCCTGCCGTTTACGCTGGAACTGGCCGTCGTCGGCATGGCCATCGCGCTGCTGGTAGGGGTAACTGCGGGTGTGTTGGCAGCGTATAAGCGGAATACACTCTATGATCTGCTCACCATGATCGGGAGCCTCATATTCGTCTCGATGCCCGGGTTTTGGGTGGCGCTCCTTCTCATGCTCGCCTTTTCGCTGGAGCTCCGCTGGCTGCCAGCCTCCGGGCGCGGCGGCCCGCTCTGGACCGTGGACGGATGGCGCCATGTCCTGCTGCCTGCCGTCACACTGAGCCTAAGTTCCGCCGCTATTCTGGCCCGCTTGACGCGCGCGAGCATGGTCGAGGTTCTCAACCAGGACTATATCAAGACAGCCCGAGCCAAAGGCGTTCCTAATGTGGTCGTTGTCTTCAAACACACGCTGAAAAACGCACTCATACCTGTCATTACGTTGGCTGGGATTCAATTCGGCGACATGCTAGCCAATACCGCCATTATCGAAACGGTGTTTGCTTGGCCGGGCATCAGCCGCGTTGGTGTGCAAGCGATAAGCTCCCGAGACTTTCCGATGGTTCAGGGAGTTGTGTTATTTGTGGCCATCGTTTTCGTGCTGGTCAACATGCTTGTTGATCTGCTGTATGTCTTCTTGGATCCACGGATCAAATACGATTAGATCCGGTTAGAGATAGAGCGAAGGGGGAACCACCATGGCTGTGTCCGCATCCCTCGGTACACCACGCATAAGTATGAGCCGGAGGGTTGCCGCTCGGCTGCGGCGCAACCCGGGGGCTTGGATTGGGGCCGTCATTCTGTTGGCCTTTCTGACCGCGGCTGTGTTCGCACCGCAGATAGCTCCTTACGATCACACACGGCAGAATATTCTTCGACGGCTGCAGCCGCCTTCCGAGGAGCATCGCCTTGGTACAGACGAATTGGGGCGAGACATCCTCAGCCGCATAATCTTCGGCACCCGCGTTTCACTCCAAGTTGGCCTTATTAGCGTCAGTATATCAGGCTTTTTCGGAACCGCTTTCGGCTTGGCCGCGGGTTATTTCCGGCGTTTGGATAATGTCATTATGCGGTTCATGGACATACTGCTGGCGTTCCCGGGGATACTGCTGGCCATGGCTATTGTCGCCGCTTTGGGGCCAGGGCTGTACAACTCGATGGTGGCTATCGGCATTTGGGCTATCCCGGTTTACGCCCGGGTGACTAGAGGATCGGTCTTGGGCGTCAAACAGACCGAGTACATTGAGGCTTCTCGCGCCTTAGGTGTCTCGGAGTTCCGCATTATCTTCCGGCACATTCTGCCGAACATTGCCAGTCCGCTCATCGTGCTCTCCACGATGCGGATTGCCACCGCCATTCTTTCCGCCGCCAGCCTCAGCTTCTTGGGATTAGGGGCCCAGCCGCCTATCGCGGACTGGGGTGGTATGCTCAGCGCGGGGCGTATGTATGTGCGCGATGCGCCTTGGGTGGCTGTGTTCCCTGGTATGGCCATCACCTTGACCGTTTTGGGTTTTAACCTGTTTGGCGAGGCCCTAAGGGAGGCTCTAGACCCGCAGGTGCAGAAACGAAACTAAACTAAACTAAACTAAACGGTCATGCAAAAACTAGTTCAGTAACCTCAACCTCTAGGAGGATACCGTGAATGCATGCAAAAGAGACTGCCGCTCAAGCTATCGATAAGAACGCCGCTGCCATTCACCAGCTGGCTCGCGACATAGGTGACAATCCCGAACTGGGTCACGATGAGCATAAAGCCTGCCTGTGGCTTACGGACGCGCTCCGTGAAGCTGGCTATTCTGTCACTACGGGCACCGCGGGCATGCCGACAGCCTTCGACGCGCGCCGCGGTGTCGGCGAACCTGTCATCGCCCTTCTCTGCGAGTACGACGCCCTGCCGGACATCGGCCACGGCTGCGGCCACAATCTCATTGGGGCTGCCAGCGTTGGCGCCGCCCTAGGCCTCGCTGCCGTCATGCCGCCCGTTACCGGTGAGATCCGGGTGATCGGTGCCCCTGCCGAGGAGACGGGCGGCGGGAAAGTCCGGCTGACGAATGCCGGCTGTTTCGCCGACGTGGATGCCGCCATGATGTTCCATCCCGCCGATGCTTGCTTCCTAATGAGCACATCCAACGCTCTGGATGCCCTGGAGTTCACATATCACGGCCGCACCGCCCACGCCGCCAGCAGGCCCGAGCTAGGCATCAATGCGTTGGACAGCGTGCTCCAGCTGTTTAACGGCATAAACGCCATGCGGCAGCACGTACCCCAAGGCGTGCGCATGCACGGCATCATATCAGAAGGCGGTTTAGCGGCCAATATCGTACCGGATCGGGCCGTTGCCCGGTTCTATTTCCGCGCTCCGACGCGAGGGATGCTCGATAGTATCGTAGCCAAGGCCAAAAAAATCGCTGAGGGTGCGGCCCTCATGACCGGGGCTTCCCTCAGCGTACGCAGCTACGAAGACTCTAACGATAACATGATTCCCAACCGTACCTTGGCGCAGCAGTTCGGGGAAAACCTACGGTCACTCGGGTTCACGGATATCCAAGAATGCCGCACGGGCACAGGCTCCTCCGACATGGGCAACGTGAGTCATGTGGTGCCGGCGATCCATCCCTATCTACCCATCGGTCAGTTTACCGGACACAGCAAGGAGTTTGCTCAGGGAGCTGTCTCTGATGAGGCCATGGAAACCCTGCTGCTGGCAGCCAAATGCTTGGCCTGGACGGCGCTCGATGTCTTTAAGCAGCCTAGCTTACTGGAGGCAGCCCAAAACGAGCACAGCGAGCAGCGGCAAGCCGAGGAAGTAAGCCCGACCCCTACCAACTAGTCAGCGGGGGATCTCGTTCTCGTAGACGACGAACTGGCCGCTTTCTACGGTCTGAGCGGGTATGATGCGCGGTTCGGCTTCCCCTGCTTCCCGCATGCGGCGGCAGAGTCGCTCCCGCAGGACGCGAGCCACGTCTTGGTGCGAGCGAAAACCTACCAGATTGTGAAGCTCGTGCGGGTCGGCTTCCAGATCGTAAAGGTGTTTCTCCTCATATTCCTTGGCGCCTGCATCCCTTTGGCCATTGGCATCGTGGGCCGACACACTGTATTTCCAGCGCTTAGTTCGTATGGATCGCCCCACTTCGGCTTCACTAATCTGGATAAACACATCATCCTGCCACGGTGCCTGCGCGTCCCGCAACAGCGGCAGCAGCGACTGTCCATCCATGTCCTCCGGTACCGGCAGTCCTGCAGCATCCAACAGCGTCGGCGGCAGATCGATTAGACTCACCAGGTGATCGACGCGGCCGCCGCCGTCAAACCCGGGACCCCAGAACACTCCTGGCACGTGAATAGAGCTATCGTGGCACGAGCGCTTGTATTCCGCGTTTCTCGTCCGGAAGTGACAGCCGTGGTCGCTGGTGAACAGCACGATCGTATCATCGGCAAGGCCCAGACTTGTGAGTGCGTCCATAACGCGGCCCAACGCTTCGTCAAGGCGTTTTACCATGCCAAAGTAACCGCCGACATGCCGATGAGCCGAGCCACCCAGCGCTGCTAAGTCCGGCGGCATCCAACGTCCTGTGTAGCGCTCTCTATACCCGGGCGGCGGCGGATAGTCATCGACACGGTTCTGGTGGTGCGGTTCGAGAAACGACAGGAACATGAAGAAAGGCTGCTTGGCGTCGCGGTTATCGATGTAACGAATCGCGGCATCGGCCATGGCATCCACCCGATATCCCGGGAACTCGTGGCTCTCCCCGTCCTTATCGTAGAGTACCGTGTGGTACGGTTCACTGACGTGCTCCAAGACATTCGCTGCTAACCAGTAATCATATCCGCCCTGTTCGTCGGCCGGAACCGGATCGCCGCTCGCAAGATGCCACTTCCCTATGTAGGCCGTGTCATAGCCCCCTTCGGAAAAGTGATGGGCTAGGGTCTTCGCATCTTTGGGCAGAGGAATCCCATTGCGGTAACACCCCGTTCTGGTAGGATACAGGCCTGTCTGCAGCAGCGAACGCGCCGGGCCGCACACCGGCTGACAGGAAAACGTGTTGGCCAGATGCGTGCCTTTCTGCGCCAATCGGTCTAGGTTCGGCGTCAGCTCCAAAGGACAGCCGTGCAGTCCGCTGGTGTCGGCACGCTGCTGGTCGGTAAAGAACACCAGTACATTGGGTTTCTGTTTATCAGGCATGGAAGGACCTCCTTTTGCCACAGTATTCCGGTTCAGCCCCCAGAAACCCTTTCGACATTCTTGGCAAACTGCATCAAGGGAGTCCCCATTCCCTGGGGACTCCCTTGAGTTATCCGGTCACTTGCATGACAGACTAAGCAGCCGATCTACTCGCGATAGAACATCTGCTCGATGGCGTAGTTGGCCGCAATCGCCTGGCCGGAGTGGGGCACGTTGCCCAGGTTGGCGTTGACGATAAGCGGATATCCAATCTGTTCCATCACGTTGATGAAGAACACGTTGTCGTAGTACAGTTCGTACAGTT
>SLOG01000233.1 GCA_007132635.1 Limnochordia bacterium | reverse complement strand
TGTAGCACAGACCTGTTAGAGAAAAATTATGAATAAGAGAAGGATTTTGCTGTTTAACACAGAATCGTAACATCATTCGGTCCGTTCACGTGAACGAACCGGCACTTAATTTGCACCATGAAGGAGACAGCAGCATGGAACCGTTTGTGTACCGAAAGGACAAAACTAAAGAGATTTCGTTTCCCCTTGGAGGTATCGGCACGGGCTGTATCGGCTTAGCGGGTAACGGCCGGTTGATCGACTGGGAGATTTTCAATCGTCCGAACAAGGGTTCTAACAACGGGTTTTCGCACTTCGCTATTAAGGCAGAGTCGCAGGGTAAGGTGGTGGATGCGCGAGTACTCAATGGTGATCTGGCACCCGGATACATGGGGCCGCAGGGTGGTCCGAATTTCGGCTGCTACGGTTTCGGGCCTCATCGCACCACGCTGGCTGGCGTGCCTCATTTTGCCGAGGCCGAGTTTCGCGGGGAGTATCCCTTTGCCGAGCTGCGTTTCCTTGAGGAGGCATTCCCTGGAGCTGTGAATATGACGGCCTTCAACCCCCTCATTCCTCTTAATGATCGCGATTCAAGCATACCCGGGGCGTTTTTCGCCATTAAAGTGGAGAACACGTCGGATCACGAGATTACCTATACTGTTGCGTGCTCGCTCAACAATCCCCTGCCGGTAGGGAGTACAGTGAATACATACCAAGCAGCCGGTGCGGTCAAGGGCATCCATCTGACGAGCAGTTCGCTCCAGCAAGATGACTTGCAGTATGGGGATCTTTGTGCGGCGACGGATGCGGAGACCGTAAGCTACCAGGAGTATTGGTATCGCGGCAGTTGGTTTGATAACCTGGGTACGTTTTGGCGGGACTTTACCCGGCCGGGCCCACTGAAGAACCGCAGCTATGATGCGCCTGGCGGTGAAGTGTCCGGGACGAATCCAGGGGCTGATGTGGCGACGCTGGCTGCCCATGTGACGCTGCCGGCGGGTGCCAAAGGCACGGTGCGGTTTGTTATTACCTGGAATTTCCCGAATGCTTATAACTATTGGAATCCAGACACAGAGGACTGCTGCAGTACAGAGACGTGCGACTGCGAATCGCAGCCCACTGTGTGGAAAAACTACTATGCGACGCAGTTTTCTGGGTCACTAGACAGTGCCCGCTATGCGTTGGATAGTTGGGAGAGGCTCAATGGAGAAACACGGCTATTTCACGATGCGCTGTTTGGTTCGACACTGCCTCCGGTAGTGTTGGATGCGATCTCGGCGAACATCTCCATCCTTAAGACACCTACCTGTCTGCGTCTCGAAGACGGTTCGTTTTACGGTTGGGAGGGCTGTCATACCGATGCAGGCTGCTGCGAAGGCAGCTGTACCCACGTGTGGAATTACGCCTATGCGCTGCCGTTCTTGTTCCCAAAACTCGAGCGATCGATGCGGGACTTGGATTTCCAGTACAATCAACGGGAGGATGGCTGCATGACATTTCGCCTGCAGCTGCCATTGGGTCGTGATCGAACGACTATGCGCCCTGGCCTGGTATTCGGCCATGCTTGTGCTGATGGCCAGTTCGGTGGTGTCATCAAGATGTACCGCGAGTGGAAAATATCGGGGGATTCCGAATGGCTGCGAGGCCACTGGCCAGCTGTACGACGGTGCATTGAATACGCTTGGGCACCGACCAACGAAGACAAGTGGGATGCTGATAAGGATGGAGTGCTGGAAGGAAGACAGCATCACACCTTGGACATGGAGCTCTACGGTCCCAATTCTTGGTTGACCGGTTTCTATCTGGCGGCTCTAAAGGCGGGTGCCGAGATGGCAGAGTTCTTGGGCGAGGCAGATACGGCTGCAGAGTATCGAACGCTGTTTGCAAAAGGCAAAGCCTGGGTGGACGAACACCTGTTCAACGGCGAGTATTACCATCAGGTGGTGGATCTCAAAGATCGCTCGCAGCTGCACCGGTATAAAGGGACTACGATTCGCGGCGGTACCACCGACAGTCTTTACTGGAACTCTGAAACGGAGGAGATTAAGTACCAGGTCGGTGAGGGGTGCGGCATCGACCAGGTACTAGCCCAATGGCATGCAAATCTTTGCGGTTTGGGAGAGATCTTCGACCGCGACCAGACGAAGACAGCGCTGCGGTCGCTGTTCCGTTATAACTTTAAGGAGAGTTTTCGCGATTTCTTCAATCCATGTCGGCTGTATTCACTGAATGACGAGGCTGGAATGGTGATCTGTGATTGGCCGGAGGGTACCTACAAGCCGGCGGTGCCTGTGCCTTATGCTGAGGAAACGATGTATGGTTTCGAGTACCAGGCGGGGATTCACATGATCCAAGAGGGTTTGGTTGACGAAGGTCTGCAGGTGGTCGCAGCCATCCGTGAGCGTTTTGATGGTGAAAAACGCAATCCCTGGAATGAGTTTGAATGCGGCAGTAACTATGCTCGGTCGATGGCCAGCTATGCACTGCTGCCTACTCTAAGCGGTTTCACCTTCAACATGGCCGAAGGCCGGGTAGGATTTGATCCTATCGAACTCCAGCCGGGGCCTTTCACGGCCTTCTGGTGTTTGGACTGCGGCTGGGGTACCGTCAAGGTCACCGATGACTCCGTGTCGCTCAAGGTTCTCTATGGCCAACTGCCCTTGGAGAGACTGCAGCTTCCGGCCGCCCTGGCTAATCGGGCGGTTGCAGGAGTGACTTTGGCTGGTGACGATGTGGACTACGCGGCCGCTGCCGGAACCATAAAGCTAGTGGACGTGGTTTTAGGCGCCGGACAGGAGTTGTCGGTCACAGTGTCTTCGTAGTAGACGGGGCTGTGACTGCCAGGGTGTTGGGTGGATTGTCAGATAGGAAATGGAGGGAAACCATGGTTTTTTCCAGAGAACAGCTGTACCAAGGGCCGGAGCAGACGTGGTATGACCATGACGCCTCAGAAGC
>SLOG01000084.1 GCA_007132635.1 Limnochordia bacterium | reverse complement strand
GCCAAACGACCGAAGACGAAAGCCTGCAGCAAACCGTTACCGGACATATAGCCAGGTCCACCGGCACTAGAGAAACTCTCTGTCACGCCCCCAGCGGCGTACAGGCCGGAAATCATGGTGCCATCCGGTTTCAAAACTTGTCCGTCCAGATCCGTGACCAGTCCACCTTGCGTGTGGCGCAGATCGCCAGTGACTAACACGGCATGGAAGGGCGCTTCCCAGCTCGCCGGAAGATGCGTACGGTTCATCACGTCTTCCCCGCGCTCAATGCCATCCCAGTAGTCGTTAAAGACCGTTTCCAGCTGCTCCACTGGCAGTTCCAGAGCCTCAGCCAGCTCGGCCGCTGTCTCGGCCGTCTTAACAATCCCCGCATCCAGATAGCCTTCGAACGCCGCAGTCGCCTCCGCCACAGCAGCATCGAAGATCATATACGCTTGATGCTCCGGCTGGTTGACAACATGCGGTGCGAGTTCGGAGTAGCCCAGATGCTCGTTGGTGAAACGTTCACCATCAAAGTTCACCAGAATACCGCCGCGGTAAAGGATAAAGAGATCCAGCCCTTGACGAAGCTCAGGACTGAAGGGGGCGTAGCCTTGGTAGGCTCGCATATTGGCTGTATCGGCTCCCAGATTCTGACCCCAAACGATACCTTCTCCGGTAGCGCCAGGCGCCACCATGGGATAGGCAGCGACGATCTCGGGGATGTACTCCTCCAGCATGTCCTTGTTAGCGGCAAACCCACTGGTCGCCAATATCACTGCATCCGCAATCACGGTAATCCGCTCGCCATCACTGTTCTCTGCCAGGACCCCGACTACGTTTCCTTCTGTATCAGCCAGCAGTTCGATGCCTGGAGTCTCCAAAAGAACGGTTATCTTCTCGTTTTCATTCACGCGGTCAATCAACACCTGCGTCATGCCGGCCCCAGCGCCTTCGGCTCGGTGCATCCGGTAATTCGTCTGCCCCATATAGAGGAATTCGGTGATGAGCGTCCACTCAACCCCCAAATCTTCCATCCACTCGATGATGTCCTTCGCATGCTCAGTCACGGCGTACACCAGATCATGGCGCACCGCATAATGAGCCGGCCGGAGAATGTCGCGAGCGAAGGCCTCAATGGAATCCTCAATGCCTGCCTCCTGCTGTTGCCGGGTACCCACAGCGGGCACGATGCCGCCCGACATAAGTGTAGCCCCGCCCATGTAAGACATTTTTTCCAACAGAACAACCGCCGCACCCTCTTCGGCTGCTGAAAGTGCAGCCGTTATACCAGCTCCACCGCCGCCGACAACGACAACGTCCGTCCGAAGCACACTATCAGCCGCTAGTCCGACACCTGCCCAAACCAAACACAGACAGGCAGCGACGATCAAAACACGAAAACCCTTACTTAACATAGTCCCATCTCCTCCATAATACGGTTAATTTTGTGATTGTGACCCATTACATAGTTCGCCATCGCTGGAAGGCTGTTGATTTTCCCGATTTTGACGAGTGCCGGTTTACCTCGTTTACCTTAAATGCCAGGTAAACGAGGTGCTGTGATGCCCTCGTCCGTAGAAAAGCGGAGAAAACCAACGCCTTCCTAGCCGTTAAAATTGGGCAGTTCCAGCTGGTTGGTGAAAATCGCCAAATTGCGGTATCCTTTGGTCTGCAGTATCCGCAGCATGCGCCGCTCCGCTTCACCATTCAGACCAACAAGCCGAAATTTTCCCTGGTGTTCGCGAAAGCCTGTGCCCGTCCGTCCCGTCAGCCAAACGAGGGCTTGGCGAATCCAGACGGCTCCCTGCAGCACAAGGTAGTCCTTCGCCTCTGGCCGGTGCCAAGTCTCCCATTGGGGTAGAGCCCGCTCCCACACTGCCCGGCTGGAAAGCCGAGGCGGTTCCGGCGCAGCCCCCAACTGGGCCGCCAGCAGCACTGTCAGCGACGCGCGAAACCGCTCCTGCAGAGCCGCGGTGAGCGCGGTTTCTGTTAGGCCATCCAGGTTCTGAAACGGATGACTCTGCCACGCTACAGATGCCTTAGTCGTCATGGCTGACCACCCCTCCCTGTTCCATGGCCGCGCGTACCAAATCACTATACGCTGTCTCCCCCACAAAGGCAGTGGTGTCTGGCTCTAAATGCTGCTGCGTATGCGTCAGCAGACGGTGCACGACGCTCCTGCTGGTGGCAGGCGGCAGACTAATCAGCATATGGTCTTTCGACAGTTCTAGATACAATTCCTGCCAAGCCTGTAAATCGACTCCATACACGTGCCTTGTGCCGTCAGGATAGGGTATGGGACTGCCCCACAGCTGGAATGAACCCGTCCCTCGCTCAAAGGTCACATCAAGAAAACTGTCCCACCGGCCGGGAGATAGAGGCCGCGAGAACTCGATTACGAATGGGCTGCCGCTGTCCATATGCTGCCGGATAATGGCATTGACCGACCGATAGACAGCAATAATAGCCAGAACCTGCTCGCGGTGATCGGAAAAGTCGCTGCTCCGATTCGTCACCTTGCCGTTAAAATATACGTCGTGACCTCCCGAGCCATTCACAGCTGGAAAACGAAGCGCGTCGATCACGTAGAAAGACGCCAATAGTCCCTGCAGCTGCGGAAGAATCCTTTCCAATGTCTGCTTCTGTTCCATCAGGGTTATCTTGGACACTTTCCGTTCAACGCTGGATTCGTCGTCTTCATCCGACTTCGGCGCAGCCGATGTCCCCACAAACTCATCCACAAAGCTGAAATGGATCCGGACGAACCGATGCTCCTCATGCCGCGGCACAATCCAATGCTCCCAAAAACCCTGCAGCAGCGGGGCTGACAGCCACACGTGATCCAGATAAGGCGACTCGGCAGTCAGCCGGCTCACGAAGGGATCCGCGACACCCGTACGTTCTGTGGTGTACAGAACCCAGTACCAGTCATCAACTCGTTCAAGAAAACCAGTCATACTCTCGGT
>SLOG01000374.1 GCA_007132635.1 Limnochordia bacterium | reverse complement strand
ACTACCCATCGAGAACTCAAACACGGGCATGATCTTTGAAGTGTACGACTGCCTTCAACAGTACAATCTGTATATCGTCGGCGAGACGTACGTAAAAGTGGCGCACCAACTCTTAGGCATCCCCGGCGCACAACTGTGCGACATTAACGAGGTTTTTTCGCATCCCCAAGGGTTTCAGCAGAGTCGTCGGTTTCTGCAGCAGTACGGAGATGCCTGGCGGCTCACACCGTACTATAATACTGCGATCAGCGCTCGTTTCACAGCAGAGACAGGGGACAGAACCAAAGCCGCCATCGCCAGTGCCCGCTGCGCGGAAATCTATAACCTGGATATTCTGCGAACTGACATTCATGACGAAGACCACAATTACACTCGATTTATCATAATCAGTCGAGATGCAGCGTATAGCTCAGATGCCGACAAGCTTAGCGTGGTGTATTCGCTTCCTCACAGTGTGGGGTCGCTCTACAAGAGTCTGGGGGTCTTCGCTGACCACGGGATTAACCTCCTAAACCTGCAGTCGCGGCCCATCCGCGGCCGACCGTGGGAGTGGTACTTTTACCTTGATCTGCAGGGAAGCCTAAATGAAGGAAACATGCAAGCAGCCCTAGAAAAGGTGCGCCAGCTAACGCACTATCTGCAGATCCTCGGGTGCTACGGCGCAAAACCCAACCGCCTCCCCTTAGAACGCAGTTGAAGCCAGTACTTAAAGAGAGCCAGACGCCGATTAACAGCGTCTGGCTCTCCGAGTTCATGCCGATACCTATGCGAGTTGACGAGCCGCTGTATACCCCGTGGACCGGAGGCGGCGCTTCTCCTGCCACACATCGTCCGAAAGGATTTCACCAAAGCTTCGCAAGGCGGCTGTGCCAAAACCATGTTTTGCAGCCAGACTCCGCACCAACCGCAGCGTCTCCTGATTCAGATCGGCACCAATACTAGCATTTTCATACATGTGTTCCAGACTCAACATCATAGTCTCAGACATACAAGCGTACGCAATGCCCTTTTCAAACCCTAACTCACACCCTAAGTCGGGACGGCCAGGCACCTCAATAAGCCCGCCATCTACAACGAGGACATCCGGCCTGCTTTCCTGAACCGCCTCACTGACATTAGTGGGCCGCGACATATCGCAGACCACAGCTCCCCACTTCAGCATCTCGTGAGTGATAATGGCATCCACGCTGCTCGTTGCAGCCAAGACCAGATCTGCTTCTGGGAGCCAACGGCCAGCATCAACCGAAATCACCACTGAACAGTCCGTCCGTTGGATGAAGTCCTTGGCGGCATCCATCCAATCACTCGCTGGTGCATCACTCGACGGGACACCGACTGACGAGACAATCTGGGCCGCAGCGGTCTTCGGCGCAAAACTGCGGCCAGATTCCTGAAGTGCTGTCACATGCCGAAGTATCTCAGCGGTCACCTTTAGTGCTCGATGACGGCTCTTTTTCGGATTATCTGGGTTACCGAGCAGTACCAACCGCTGCACTTCTTCTGCCAGCAACACCGCCGAAGCCTTACCAATAGCTCCGCCAGCTCCCACCACGGCTGCAGTGCTCTCACTAAGCTGTATCCCCAGACGCTCTGCCGACCGTGTCAGTGCTTCCACACCAGAGACAACGGTGTAACTGTTGCCCGTGGTCAAAGGCACATCGACGAGACTAAGCAAGGACCGTCCGCCGACTGTAACAACCGATGTGTAAGCTCCTAACCCGACGATCTGCGCACCTCGTTCAACAGCCATGTTTACGGCTTTGGTGAGTTCAGACAAAACCTGCTCCCGAGGCAGTTCCTGCAGCTGATCCGCGGTCCGAGGAACTCCGATGAAATCTCCAAAAGCCGTACTGCCGTCGGCTGACTTAATTCGGGTACTCCCCACCAAAAACGGATCGAGAAAATCGCTCCAGCGACTCGACAACTCTGCCAGCTGCTTCTCCGGGAAGACTTGGAGACTTGTGTCAAAATCCGAGTAGTTGTTTTGGCCTAGCGGGTGGATTAGAAAACCAAACCGGCCTTCCTCGTCATCATCACTAGGCACAACCTTTGGAGATGGTTCTTTGGGAACCGGCAGCTCATCCAATGAAACGTCGAGGCCAACTAAGTGAGCCAAAAAGGCACCTGTATGCCGACACTTCAACGTTTCTAAAACTTTTTCGATCGCCGTGACTGCCTGGTCGATTTGCTCTTCGGTCACAATAAGCGGCGGCTCGATACGGATTACGCTAGCGCCATTAAGCGTCGGTGCAACCCGAAGCCCCTGTGTATTCAAGAGAAAGCTAGATATAAGCGGTGTGAGTATCCCCTGTTCTGCCAAGACACCCAACATGCTGTCGGGATAGAGATCCCTCGAACTGCCAAAATCAAGACCCAGCATAAGACCACGTCCCCGCACCTCGCGAAGGATATCAGGATACCGTTTTTGAAGGCAGTCCAGCTTTTCCCGCAGATATTCACCGCGGCTGCGGATGGCCTGCAGCATCTGGCCGTCATTGCCTGTCAGAATGTCCAAAGCTGCCAAACCAACACGACAGGCCAAGGTATTAGCAGCAAAGGTCGATGAATGTTTCAGGCCAAAATCTTCGGAATATACGTCTTCGGTACAAAGCGCAGCACCAATAGGTACTAGTCCGCCGCCAAGGGCCTTCGCCAGGAGCAGCACGTCCGGAGTGACTTCCTCGGCCATGCACGCAAAAAGCTCACCCGTTCGTCCCAGACCCGTCTGAATTTCATCGAAAATCAACGGAACATCGTATTCATCACAGATCCCTCGGATCTGTCGCAGATATCCATCAGGAGGGACGATGATTCCGCCCTCACCTTGAATTGGCTCGACAATGAAGCCAGCAAATTCCTCAGCACGGGCCTCGAAAACTGCCTCTAAAGCTCCTGCATCTCCAAATGGAATATACTCAAAACCAGCGGCAGGAAGTCCAAACGGTTCTT
>SLOG01000442.1 GCA_007132635.1 Limnochordia bacterium | reverse complement strand
CGTCACAAGAACCTTCGCCAGCCCCCACTCTCCATAGCCCTCATCCATTACCACCAGGATCTTCCCGTCAGGCCCCTGTCCCTCAAGCGGCCCTTCATGTAAAGATTTTATAAGCTTATCGCGGAAGTGCCAGGCACAAAAATGCTCGGGCGGCAGAAACCCGGTCTCCGAGTCGTACCCGGCATACCCCGTTACGATGCACTGGTCATTCACAAATCCAGTCCACTGCCCGGGATCGCCGGTCAGCCAGCAGACATGGTCCATGACCCGGTAGCGTTCAACATCAATATGGTTGCCGGCCATATAGCCGATCTCCCGGCCCAGCTCCCTTATCACCTCTTCAACAGGAAAGGACAATCTCGTGCCTGTCACCACTCCACCGGTAAGGAAGATCATGTCAGACCATACAGCGACCTCGATCTGGGCATAGGCCGCGGGATCGGATTTGCAGATCTCCCTCACAAGCCTGTCCGCCACCAGGTCGCAGAACTTATCGGGATGACCGTTCAGCACTACTTCGGAATAACGTTTCATTTGAATTAAGGATAATTAACAAACTGTTTAACAACATCTTACAAGTTTATAGTTCGGATAATCAGCTTTTCAATCCATGGAACCCGCATGCTTTACTCATGGAATTTTGCCAGACGAAGGCTGATGCGGGTTTCATTCGCATAAAGATTGCAACCGGAAATACTTTATCCGGTTGTTGTGGAACTGGGTGGCGTTGCCGCCGGCACTCAGGATGACATGCAACCCGCCGGTATTGATGCCCGACAGCATATCAGGGGTTATGGTCTCCACGTATCCGTCGGTAACGATGACATTCTTCCCGGACCTGTTTGACCTGATGTGGTCAAAAACACATGAAATGGTGGTGCCGCCGGTGGATTCATAATCCAGTTGTCCGCCCCTGAATACCGCCTTCTCCACCCTGTCGGAAAAGACCCACAGGGGCATCCTGATATGCTCCCTGAAATAATGGAGCAGCGATATGACATGCCCGATCTCTGCATCCATCGATCCGCTAACGTCAAGGTAGATGTTGACACTCCGCCGCGGACCGGGTGCTGACACCCTGTTGGCGGCAAAAGGTATCACCTCCGACCATAGCTGCGACGCAAAAGCCCGCCTGTCCCCCACGCTGATAACAGGCATCATGACAGTTGTGTCTCGCGGACTATCCCTTACCGACTGGTCCTCCATCATGCATCGCTCCAGGATCCTGAAGACCGACGAGCGCCATTTCCCGAGCTTCAGCCGTTCAACCCTACTGGAGCGGTTTTCAGCTATCCCGTTGGAGCCTCTGAGTCGCGGACTGTTCCATATGCCCGTTCCGTTCATCCTGCCTACTATCCCGTCCAGGATCTTCCTGTTCCTGTCAGACACGCGGCGCTTGCCAGGATCATGGTTGCCGACAAACAAAATGCCTGCAGCACTTCCCATGTCGCCTTTTGACATTATGTATTTCATCAGCTCATACAGGTCATCTGCCGCCATCCTGCCGCTGTAAATGCCCTGGTGGATGCCTGTCCACGGCTCCGGGGCGGCGGACTTGCAGCCAATCCGCGTCCGCAGCAGGCAAGTGATCCCGTCAGGGTCATACAACCTGCAGAAGATCCCGGAATATTCGCTGCCCATGGTGCGGTGTATTATGGCATTGATCACCGCATCAAGAGCAATGTTGAGTACCGGGGTGTTGTATTCGAACTTCTCGGTATGCCTGAGGATCACATGCAGGAACTCATGCATGAGCAACGCCTTTACATCGTTCTCATTCACGGCATGGCTGTCAAGGAAGCCCCTGTTGATCATCAGCACCGGCCTTTCCGAGATGCTCACCGCGAGCGTCTCCACCCTGCCGGTAAACACTATGTCGGCAATGCCCAGCAGCGCCCTGCAGGCAAAGAAATTCTCCTCGGCCATGTCGGCCACTATGTGCCTTATGTGCTTCTTATTCCAGTTCATAGAACTCATCAATTTTAATGCTCATGAGCCTTATACTCCTGTTCAGCCTGGCCCTCGTGAATATCCTCGGTCCGCCCGGCAGGTAGCAGGTGCTGTTCGACATGGAGAGGATCAGCGCCGACCTGATCCATTCCACTGGGTCGTCAGCAGAGACGTACCCTTCCCCCGTTAAGGGGAAAACCATCATTTTCTCATCGGGAAGGACGATGTGCCTGTCGATGTCGCGCCATCCCCTGAAGCCGGCAAGCCTGGCAAGGTCGAGCAGGAATGCCTCGATGTCATTCACGCTTTCGTGCACGCCGAAGACATAGCAGCCCGTTTCGACAGCCCCGGGGCTGCGCGAGAAGTAGCATTCGCTAACCCGCTCGGTCCGGGCCCTCGAACGCGGTCCGCCCATGTTGTTAATAACATGGCTGCCGGCAACCCCGCGGGCATGAGCTCTCTCAGCGCCTTCCGTAAGCATGGTGATTCAGTTTGGATGCATACTCCCTGGCCGCCATGAAACAGTCGTTCAACTCCTGCTCCAGGATTGCCGGATCAGCAACAGGTTCATCGTTCACCAGCAGGTAAAGGAAGAGCTGACGCGCCCTGCTTGCCCTGTGCTTATCCTTCCGCGGCAAGCGCTTAAGAAAACTCATGCATTCAGACCAGGAGGGATGCACGGTATCCTTTTCGCTCATGCTCTCGCGCCATTTCAATTCACCCTCAATGCTCATCACCCCCTTTGCAATGACCGACAGCTCGTTCATCGCCTCCTCGTTCAGGATGCCGGTGTGGAGGAGCAGCGGATAGGCGCAGAACGCAAAAACCGCGGCCCCCGCCTTTCCTTCGCGGACAAGCATCTGGATCACCGCCAGGCTTTTCTCATCACGGCCGGCATCATCGTCAAACAGCAGCCTCAGCCTCTCCCCCGCCGCCGGGGCAAGCAGGAACTCAGAAGCCCACAGCTCACCCGGGCTTCCGGCGAAAGCCAGCCGTACCGT
>SLOG01000015.1 GCA_007132635.1 Limnochordia bacterium | reverse complement strand
CACTAGTCTCACAGTTTTTGGCAAGTACCTGCAACGGCATCAGGACGATTTCGTGCATATTCTCCTGAATGAACTGCGCCACCGTCTGTTCAGACTTGGTCAAACTGGGTTTGCGCTGAGCTAACAGAGTCTGTATATCCATAACGGCCTCCTTTGTCGCGTTTTGGTTATTGCCGGCTAACCCAGATGAGGAGTAGTTTTCACTTTCATCATTTCTTGTAGCATGGGCACTCAGCGCAGCCCCCGAACGGGTTGTCGTGGCAAATCGCCGCGGCGAACGCAGACTCTTCTTGGAAAACGGACGCACCTATTTCGGGACCGGTTCGGACCTGAAATACACGCTAGACCTCCACACTCGACAGCACCGCCAATCAACAATAAGTGACGTAGCCGCAGCCGCTTCAGTCTGTGATCACCTGGACAACATTGATTTCATCATGTCGTATGGTCTGCCGGAAGATGTCCCCCAAACCTGTATCGAGCTGCATCAGCTGTACGCCATGCTGACCCACAACAGCAAAAAGTCTATCATCATGACGTCATTTAACACGGACACGTTGCGAGGCATGTACAACATGGCTGCCGTTGTGGCTGGGGGCGAGGAGAGATTTGCCCAAAACCCATTCATCGTTCTGTACGGGCAGTTCATATCGCCCTTCCTACATACCGCAGATGGCCTCGAGCGGCTGATCTTCTGCGCCGAACGACGTCTTCCCGTCATCTATATACCCACGATCATGGGCGGAGCAAGTGGACCGGTTACAATGGCTGGCAGTCTTGCTGTAGCTAATGCTGAGACCCTGGCGGGTCTGGTGATCTCGCAGCTTGTACGCAAAGGCGCTCCTTTTATCTACGGTGGCTGTGTCATGCCCTTCGACATGCGCGACTCGGTGGTCCCCTACGGGGCGCCGGAATGGGCTATGGCCAGCGCGGTGCTGTCGCAGCTGTCCATGCGATACCGGTTGCCTGTGTTCAGCACAGCCGGCTGCACAGACTCCCATGTCGTCGACAGCCAAGCCAGCATAGAGGGTACGCTCTCAATCCTGATGGCTGCCCTCAGTGGCGCGAACATCATTCATGATGTCGGTTACCTCGGGCAGGGCATGATTGGTTCGCTGGAATACCTAGTGATGATGGACGAAGTCATCGCGATGGTGAAACGAGTGCTCAGCGGCTTCACAGTCGACCGAGAGACGCTCGCGCTGGATCTGATCGACGAAGTCGGCCCTGGCGGGGATTTTTTCCAAACGGCGCACACCCTGAAACACTTCCGCAGTGAGGTGTGGTATTCACAACTGCTGACCAAAACCGAGAACAGTGGTCGCCTCGAGGACAGAGCACGTCAACGAGCGCTAGATATCCTACAGCAGACTGAGCCAGAGCCGCTTCCCGATGAGATTGATCGTGAACTCAAGCGCATCCTTGTTGCACATTTGTAAAATCAACACTAGGGATTGTCATGGCCTTTCATCTCTTTACTCATTATTGACGTATGTTCGGACAACGCTTACCTCAAGTTCGCTTGTAAATAAGGTTTTTTTGCTACACTCGAAGCAGTGGCAGCATCCCGTCTTTTCCGTACACAGAAAAAGGAGGTCAGCCCGTCATGAATTAATGGGTAATCACTGTTGGCATCCCCTACACTGATCATAACTAAAGGAGGCAGTCCTTTTTGAAAATCTTCCGTGTGACATTGACGTTGCTTCTACTTGCCGTCTTGCTTCTAACTGCTGTTTCAGCTGTCTCAGCCGCCACAGAGGTCCGGCTCATGGTTGCCGGATTGACCCGGGAAACGCGTCCGACATGGGAAACGATTGCTGCGGAGTATATGGCGCTGAATCCTGATGTCCGCATTGTAGTGGAATCACTGCCCACTGGGGCCGAGCTGTACGCCGGTTTGACCGCACAGTTCCTGTCGGGAGACCCGGGTGACATCATGCAGAATTGGCCGCAGCGCGGCAACACTGTGGATCTGGACGAAGAAACAATCCTCGTCCTCGACGAGTACTTGGACTGGCCGAACCCATACACTGGCAAAATATGGGGCGAGGGGTTCTACCCCGGGATTATTCAAGCCAACCGCGCTCCATCGGGAGAATACATGGTGTTCCAGATTTACACTACCCGAGGCGGGATTTTCATGTACAACGTCGACCTATTCGCCGAACTCGGCCTCAAAACCCCGACCAACTGGGAGGATTTTATCCAGACTCTTGAAGACCTGCAAGCGGCTGGCAAAACCCCCTTGGCCATCAATGATGTCGTTGGAACCTGGGATGTCTTCCACCGGATGATTCTCTCCCAACTCTGGTGGGATTGGGTCCAAGAGGCCAATGTCAACCAAGACTTCACCGTGTCGTTGGAGGAAGCCACACGGGCCTTCTTGACCGGCTTGGTCGATCTTGACAACCCTCGCTTCGACCAAATATTCCGTCTGCACAAGCAGGCCTATGAGTACGCCATGGACGGTTGGACTGCAGCGGGAGCCGATGATGTGTACCGAACATTTGTCGAAGGCGACACAGGGATCATGTTTGGTGGCCTGGGCAACCTGCGCAGCCTGTATGAAGACGAACTGCTGGACTTCGAAGTCGCCGTCTTTGACTTCCCGATTATCACAGAACCCACGTCTCCATATGGGAGCGGACAGGCCTTCAGCATGGGCGCCTACGGCACTTCGATGGCCGTTAGTTCTCACGTCCAGACGAAAGGGATCCTCGACGAAGTCATGGATGTTGTGTTCTTCCTCCAAAATCCCGATGTCGTGCGGCTGTTTGCCGAGAACCACTGGGTGCTTCCAGCTGGACCAGGCGTCGACCTGCCTCCACCCCTCGATGGATTCCGCGATCCCGATCCATCCTACCAAGCGGCCTATGGTCAGCTGAGTAATTGGTACTGGGGGGACAGCGCGCTGATGGATTTCGTCTACAAAAATCACCAGCTCTATCTGCGGGACCTCATGACTTTGGAAGAACTCAAAGCTCTGATCGAACCCATGTTTATGCAGGCCTATCGGCGTATCGCTGCTGACAACGGATGGGACATCGAGTAGCACAGGCAAACACCGCTGGGGGCCGGCAGATTCTTCTCGAATCTGTCGGCTCACCGCTCCGACGCATCAACGTAGCCGTTAAGGGGGTATGAAACCCATGGCAGGATTACCTGCAAGCCGCTCCGAAAACGCCCTGGTAAAACTGGGGAAACAAGTGCGGCGCTCAATACCCGGGTACACATTGGCACTGCCGGCGGTTTTGGCAGTTGTCATTTTCTCGTACTACCCGTTTCTATCAGGACTCCTGCATTCCTTAACTCGTTGGAACGGACTGCGATCGACCTTTATTGGCTTAGAGAACTTTCGCGAGCTGATGCAGGATCAAATCTTCTTGACTTCCTTTATCAACACCGCCAAACTCCTGATGGCTGGTATTCTCAAGACCATAACCATGCCCATATTGGCCAGCGAACTTGTCTTCTGGCTGAGAAGCCGACGACTTGCCTATGTGTTTCGTCTCGTGTTTGTCGTCCCGCTGGTCATACCCGAGATTACCAACGTTCTTCTCTGGCAGCACATCTTTTCCTACCGCGGCGCCTTGAACAACTTCCTCATGCTTATCGGACGGCCCGACTGGAGGGCAGACTGGTTGGGACACCCTGACACGGCTATGCTGTCCATTATTCTCATGGGGTTCCCTTACATCAGCGTGCTTGGGTTCTTGGTCTATCTTTCGGCTCTGCAGGGGATTCCTGAGGAACTCTTCGACGCCGCACAGATTGACGGCGTGAACTGGCTGCAGCGGGTTTTTCGGATCGATCTGCCGCTAATTCGGCCGCAGATCATTATGCTCTCGATCCTGGCGTGTATCGGGGCGGTGGAAACGTACTTCACGATTCTGATCCTCACCGATGGTGGACCTGGCTTCTCGACGATGGTGCCCGGCCTCTACCTATACAAATCCGCCTTTTCCCACATGCGCTTCGGCTTTGCGTCAGCCATCGCCGTAATTATGCTGCTAGTCAGCGGTGCCTTCACGCTGCTGGGGATTCGTTTGATGAAAGAACGATAGGCCTGAAGGGAGGCATCCACTGCTTTGAGACGCTCTGTCATTGCTGCCGAAACCCTGAAGATAGCGTTACTCGTGTTTTTAGGCGCTGCCGCCTGGGTACCGGTCTTTCTAGCCCTTAACATGTCATTCAAGACTCCGGCCGAAATCATGCGTCAATATTGGGCGCTTCCTGCTTGGCCGCTGCGCCTTGAGAATTACCGGGATGCCTGGGTATATACCCACCAATATCTCCTTAACAGCATCTACGTCAGTGGGCTCAGCGCACTACTGACAGTATTTATCGGGTCCATTGCAGGGTACGCCTTCGCCAGACTGCGCTTCGTAGGAAAGGGCCTTTTTTTCGGAGCCGTGCTTGTCCTGCTTCTCATACCAACCGTCGTTACGCTGATCCCTCGCTTCGTCCTAGCCCGAGACCTCGGTATTCTGTACACCCATTGGGGACTCATCCTGCCGTACGTAGCCGCGGCCCAGCCTCTCACCATCTTTCTGCTGCGCGGCTTTTTCGCCCAGCTGCCCGAAGAGCTCATCGAAGCGGCTCGGATCGACGGAGCGTCCGAGTTCACTATCTACTATCGCATCATCCTGCCACTCTCCGTCCCGATTGTGGTGACAGCTGGACTGCTCAACGTACAGACCACCTGGAACCAGTTTATCTGGCCTCTGATTGCTCTTCGCGATGATTCGATGCGTCCGATCACGGTGGGCCTGCAGGTGCTCAGCTCCGAACTGGTGGGGGATTACGGGCCTTTGATGGCGGCCTATGTTCTGTCCGCTGTACCGATGCTCATTTTATTCATGTTCACAATGAGGTACTTCGTGCGTGGCTTGACCAGCGGTGCCCTCAAACAATAACAGCAGTCTGCAAACGACAGATATGGAGTGATAGCGGTGCAACCAACATTTTCCCTGGAATCCCCCTATGGAGGACCGGAAGCCCAATCGACAGCCGACTGGTTTAAAGGAGATCTGCACATACATACAGTGTTCAGTGACGGCCTCTATGAACCACACCAGATCAAGGATTTCTACAAGGCCTACGCCTACCAGTTTCTTGCGTTTTCCGACCACCCGAACGGCGGTACAGTGTATCACTTTGACGTCGACGACGATGACTTCGTGACAATCCCAGCTTACGAATTTGCCGCTGACCCGTTGCGCGTACACATTAATTGCATCGGGGCTGCGGTGGGTCCGGAGGGTATTCATCCGGCAGGCCCTGATATGCAAGGGGCCGTCGATCGTGTCAACAAACAAGGAGGGTTTGCCTTCTTCTGTCACCCGTTTGTCTACGACTACCCCAATCCTGCGTATGTGCTCACGGGACTGTCTGGACTGGAGATCATCAACACCGGAGCCATCTCCTACCGGGCGGGACAAGACGACGCTGTCCGACGCGGAACAGCCCTTGACCTTTGGGATGAACTCCTGACCAAAGGCCAACGGCTTTGGGGTTTTGTCAATTCCGATTTCCACTGGTTTTGTAACGAAGAGCCATGCGTCGCTTTCAACATGGTGGATGCACCTTCTCTGAGAGCTACAGACCTTCTGCAGAGCCTGAACGCCGGGCGTTTCTACGCATCCACGGGACTGCGCCTACGGGAGATCCTCGTTGAAGAAACCTCGATCACGGTGGAGTGCGAACAAGCGGCCTGTATCCGCTTTATCGGAGCTGGGGGAAATACACTGAAGGAAAGCTGTGGCCATCGCGCCACGTACGGGGTACAAGGTGACGAGATTTATGTCCGCGTGGAGTGCACAGACGAGAGGAGAGCTTTCACCACAAAGCCTCAGCTTGATTTCTTTCATCAGACAGCATTCCTGCAGCCGACCTTTGTCATCCCCACAAGGAGTTCGTGACGTGAACATCCACAACCCCTACGACGGTGGCGGTCTCTGGCTCAAAGGGTGTATCCACGCCCACACAACGAAATCGGACGGCAGATTAACACCAGCCGAGCTCATGAATAGGTATTCACAGCATGACTACGACTTTCTGGCGATTACCGACCATGACAAAATGACGACTGCAAAACACCCCAGTCTTCTGATGGTCCCCAGCGTTGAGATCACATTGCCCGAACAACGGCATCTGCTGAGCATAGGGAGCGCGGTTCAGCCCAACATGGAAGAAGAAACCCAAGACTGCCTGGCCCGCATTGAACAGTCGGGAGGCCTAGCAGTCGCAGCGCATCCAAACCAAGACCTGCCCCATCCCGGCTTTCGCTGGCCTGTCGAAGCATTGACAAGTCTGCGGGGCCTCCATGGACTCGAGATTTACAACCACTTAGCCAGCCTGTTCTTTCCGCGCGGTTTGGCCGTTGATGTTTGGGACAAGCTTCTGTCGTCGGGTGTGTATCCCTGCTGGGGATTCGCCGTAGACGACACCCACGGCATGTCCGACTCCGACAGTGGCCCAATCCGCGATGACATTTTCGGAGGCTGGATTGTAGTTGGCTGTCCGGAAAGGACGCTCGCTGCGTTATTGACGTCAATTCGGCGCGGGTCCTTCTATGCCTCAACTGGAGTCACTATACTAGAAGTCAACCTGTCCGCCACTACGCTGACAGTATCGTCTGCCGATGCCGAATACGTGCGCTTCATCGGACACGCAGGTCGTGTATTAGCCGAGAAAACTGGCATGCAGGGGAGTTACACGATTCAGGGTTCTGAGCACTATGTTCGTGTTGAGTGTTATCGCGAGGACGGCACTACGGCTTGGACGCAGCCGCTCTTGGTATCGCAGGGTGCATAGCGGATCGGTGGATAGTTCGTACGCTAGAGCAGTGAGCGCATGTCAGCAGCGAACACTCGCCGAGTACCGCCGACGTACGCGTTGAAGGCAATAAACTCATACCCCGCGTCCCAAGCCGGATGGGGATCGACGCGCAGAACCGAGTGCACTGCCTGGTGTTCGGTGCGAGTCGGGATACGAAGGACTGTTCTTTCTTCCCCAGTATCTCGCTCCACCAATCGAATAGGCGTCGTGCCGTCGGCAAACGCCAAGGGCTCGTGGGCGTAGACGTCCGTCAGAATATGGCGTCCATTCGGGTGGATGGTGGGATGGCCCGAGCCGACAATGTCGTCAAACATCGTTCTCAGACCGGAACCATCATAACGCACCCGAACAAACCGCATGCCTTCACGATGGATGTTCAGATTCATCGAGAGGTGCTCCCCATCGGGAAACCAGTTGATATGGTGCCCGCCTTTTTCCCACTGTTCGGGGGGCACAGCAGTATGCATGTCCGTTCCGTCGGTGTTCATCGTAAATACGGCGAATTTCAGTGCTCGCTGGCTCATGACATCGAACTTGGGTTCAATATCTTTCGAGAACCAGCGGATGGTGAAGATCAGCTTTGTTCCCTGCGGATTGTACTTGCAGTGGAACCCATAGAACTCCCACAGCGCTGGATCGACTTGCAGCTGCGGCTTCGCTGTCTCAACGACATGCTTCAGCGAGACAAGAAGGCGGCAGGACCCTGTCGTCGTGTCCGTAACGTATAAGCCGTCATCATCCCGCAGCTCGTCATTTCTCGGGACCTTGTCATCAGGAACAACGACACCATAGCCGTACTGGGTGCGGCGCATGGTGAGCATATTGGCCGACAGCACATGCCGTCCATCCGGAGAGGCCTTGTAGACACCGCCCTCGAAGGACTGTTTTTCTCTTGTGAGCGGATTTAGCTTCACACAGCGGGATTGCCACGTCTCCGTCTCTACGTCGTTGAAAAAGATCTCTTCATCGCTCCCTCCCCACTGCACATTCGCACCCATCTGCTGTTCCCAGCCGCGGGTCGTCGCGACAACCTCCTCATCCCCCCTTTCCAGATCGATTACTACAATTTCACCCGCGTCTCCAGGCTGGGGCAGCCGATCTTCATAGGGCATACGAAACAACGCCATGTAGCGATTTGATGGGCTAAACGGAGAGGTATCGAAAAACCGATGGATCACTCTCCCAGTACCCGGAGTCACGCAGTATACCGGTACTAAAGGGTCGAAGTCTTCATACAATGGAAATCGGTCACTGAGTCTCACAAGTTCGCCTCCAGTATTGTGGTTTGATCAGGCGTTAGCTTAAAGAAGGGTCGGTTTTCTAGCTTTCGCAGTCATTTGGGCCTTGCACAGTTTTTCGGAACCGGCAAAGGTAATCCCTGCTGCGAGTCTCTGTAGAGGACCCTTTGGCTGAACAGGTCCGAGACTCCGCAAAAAAGGTTCCGACAAATACAAGTTTAACATTGACTTTGCATTTATAAAATATTATTCTTGAGTTAGCTGTTCGCTTCCAGAGAATACGTACGCTAAGGAAAGGAGGCGTTATTGGTCTGCCGCGTCAGGAAGACAAGACACTAGGAGGTTTGGAATTATGAGGAAAATGGGACTACCGGTCCTGCTTATGCTGTTGATTCTCGTTTTGTTTAACAGCACAGTCACTGCTGAAGATGTCACGATTCGTTTCCTAAGCCATAACTACAAACCGTGGAACGACCTCTTATCGGAGCAAGCTCGAGCCTTTGAAGAGCTGCATCCCAACGTAAAAGTCGAGTACACACATGTAGAACACGCCGATTTAAACACTCGTTTGATGACTTCCTTGGTCGCTGGCACAGCTCCCGATGTCATGGGGGTTTACGGCCCGTGGATGGCCGAATTAGTTGAGAATGGCTGGATCGCCGCAGCGCCTGATTTCGTGGTCGAAGACATCATGAACAATACAGTTCCGGTGGCTGGACAGAGCGCTGAGTACGACGGCGAGATATATGGGTACATTCAGCATATCGGCATCCACACCCCCATAATCAACGTCGATCTGTACGAGGAGGCCGGAATCGACGTACCTACGACCTATGAAGAGCTGCTCGCTGCCAATGCGTACCTAGACATTTACGATGATCGCGATCGACTCATCCAGGCGGGAGCCACTCTGTCGACTAGTCGAGACGGCAGTTGGAATGTGATCCATTGGAGTACCATTCTAAAAGCCTACGGAGTCGAGCTAGTAAATGAAGACGGTACAGAAGCCGCCTTTAACACTGAGGTTGGACGCGAAGCGACGGAAACGTATATGGCTCTGACACACCCCCGGTTCATCGACGACGCCTTTGTCTTAGGCCGGTCAGCTATGGCATGGAATGGCCCATGGTGGAGAGCATTCCTGGATGCCAATGCTCCCAATCTCAACTACCAAGCTATTGCACCTATTGCGGGACCCGACAGACAGGTCACTGGTATGTACGCCTGGTTCTGGGTAGTCAATGCCAACTCGACGCCGCAGCAGCAGTATTGGGCTTGGAGGTTTTCCGAATTCCTCTCCAATGATGAAAATTATCTGGATATGGCCTTGGATATAGGGTTCATCAGCTTCCGCAACGCCCATTACGAAGACGATCGCTATGCGACTGATGACTGGATTCGGACATTTGGCGAGGCACTGGAAGCAGCGGAGATCTACTATGCTCCCATTGCTCAATGGGAAAGCATCGATGTCGCAATCGGTCAGGAACTGGAGCGACTCGTCGTCGGCGAGATAACGGTTGAACAGGCATTGAACAATGCCGAACGGCGTGTAAACGAGATTATTGCCGAAGGGCGATAGGTTTCCGGAGGAAGACATTGAATGGCCAGAGAAGCCGCATTCGTGGGTTCTCTGGCTGTTCCTATGAATCGATACTTCTGGTGCGACAATCCTGGAAGGCTGCCAATTCCCTCGTCTTTCACGAGCACCAGTTCACTTCGCAACCGCCTATCTGTTCGGAGAACGCAATTTCCCGGGGAGGATAAGTCGATGCTGGCCAAGATCGTCAACACGCGCATGTCTCAAGGCAGGAAACATCAGCTCGTATTCGTTGTTGTGGGCCTTATACCTATTATGGCCTATTTTTCGGTCTTCTCGATATATCCGGTATTCTCAGCTTTTCGCATCAGCCTGCATCGCTGGGGTCTCCTTCAGCGCGAACGCCCCTTTATCGGTTTCGACAACTACCTGTGGGCGATCAATGACCCAGTATTTTGGGCTTCGCTGCGCAATACTATGTTTTATGTCGTGTTTTTTGTAGGCCTCGTACTTGTGTTCAGCCTGCTGGCGGCACTGTTTGTTAACAGCCTTAGGGCACCGTTTAAGGAACTCATGCGAGGAGTCATTTTCATGCCCGTCGTTACATCGCTGGTAGCCGTCTCCTTGATGTTTGTCTGGCTCTATCAGCCATCCTTTGGAGTCCTTAATTTCATTTTGGACTGGTTTGGCCTTGGGCCGTTTGACTATCTGCAGTCCAGCACACAGGTACTCCCGTCCATCATCGCCATGGGTGTTTGGAAATCGGTGGGTTACAGCATGGTTATTTTTCTGGCGGGACTCACGACCATCCCTCAGGATTTCTATGAAGCAGCTTATGTTGACGGGGCTTCGCCTCTGCGCGTACTCTTTTCTATCACACTGCCACTGCTGAAACCAACTACTGTATTTGTCCTAGTAACCAGTGTTATCAGTTCTGTACAGGTTTTCACAGAAATCTATATCATGACGCGAGGTGGTCCAGGGACGGCCAGCCGCACTCTAGTTCTCCACATTTACGAGACCGGATTTCAGTTCTTCCAGATGGGTCGAGCATCTGCAGTGGCATTTATCATGTTTGCTGTCATCCTGGTTCTAACTCTCGTGCAGCTAAGACGGTTCCGGATAGATTTTGAGTACTAAAGGTTTCGTTTATTTTGCCGCCGAAACCACCAGTCATCCCGATTTGTCAAACACCTCACTTGGGGGGTCCAGAATGCAGAACTTGTATATTGACATTGCCAAAAACATCGGCAAGACACTGCTCAGCCTTTGCGTTGCCTGTATAATGCTTGGGCCGTTTGCTTGGATGGTGTCGACATCATTTAAGCACAATTGGGATGCTATCTCGTTTCCGCCTCGGCTCTTGCCCACTGAATTCGCTGGTTTCGGCGCTTATCTGCGCGTTTTCCAAGAGATCCCCTTCTTTCAGTTCTTCTTAAACAGTACTATGGTGGCCGTTGCGGTTACAATCGGGGTCTTGTTCACCAGTTCGTTATCGGGGTACATATTTGCCAAGTTTGACTTTTGGGGTCGGGATTTCCTGTTCATTGCAGTTCTAGCAACGATGATGGTGCCGTTTCAGGTCATCGTGATCCCCGTCTACATTATCGTCAACGACTTTGGTTTGCTCAACACTTTATGGGCACTGATCATTCCCCGACTTGTACTGGCTTATGGTATATTTCTTGTCCGGCAGTTCATGTTCGGGATTCCAACCGATCTAATCCATGCTGCTCGCATCGACGGTTGCTCTGAATTCGGTATCTATGCGAGGATTATACTTCCCTTGTCCAAGCCTGTTCTGTCCGCTCTAGGAATATTCGTGTTCATGTTCAGCTGGGATGACTTCCTGTGGCCGCTTCTGGTGATCGATGACATGGGCAAACGGACTCTGCCCCTGGGAT